>JBFXHL010000001.1:0-96311 GCA_050177075.1 Sulfuricellaceae bacterium
AAAGGCGGAAAAACCGCCTGGAAACAGGCGATATGGGTTCCCAGCCAAGGCCGAACAGGGTCGATTTGACGCGATGATGCCGAAAATCGACCGTTCAGGGATGGGTTGGGGAGGTTGATCATGGATTAACTCTAAGCCGTTGTTTTTATGGTGCTGATGGGCGGAATCGAACCGTCGACCTACTGATTACGAACCTTTAGCCATTCCCGGGAAGATCAATTATCTAGCTCCAAATCGGTACACTATCAGCCAAAAACGGCCCCGCGCCGTTATTGGCTTTCCGGGGCATTCTGTACCGATTTTTCAATGGTTCGGGCAGGGTGTAAGGATGCTGTAACATACCCTCTTTTCACCGACGACATGATAGGCCCAAGTTGCTAGTCCTGATTGATGAAAGCGGAGACGCCGGCTTTAAGCTGGCCCGGGGCTCCACGCCCTATTTCGTGGTGGCAATGGTCATATTCCACGACTTCAAGGAAGCCGAGCGTGCAAGCGAGGCCATAGCCAAGGCGAGGGAAACCCTCCGCATCAAGCCTGAATTCAAATTCGCCAAGTGCGCCCACCCGGCAAGGGATGGGTTCTTCCAGGCCGTGGCCCCTTACAACTTCATTGTTCGGGCGCTCGTAGTGAAGAAATCCAGCATCTACAGCGACAACCTGCGGGAAAAGAAGGACCTGTTCTACAACTTCTTCGTCAAGCAGCTGCTTCACCATGACGGCGAAATGCTCCACGGCGCCCGCATCAAGATCGATGGCAGCGGGGACAGGGAATTCAAGCGAGAACTGGAATCCTACCTGCGGCGCGAACTACAGGGCGGCAAGGTCGCCAGCATCAAATTTGCCGACTCCCACCGCGACAACCTCATCCAACTGGCCGATATGGTGGCCGGCGCCATTGGTCGTTCCTACAGGCAAGACGACAGAAAAACAGCCAGCCGCTGGCGCGACATGCTCAAGAAGAAAATTCAGAACGTGTGGGATTTCGAATAAGGAGGGGGGTCGCCCTCGCGCCCTAGACTGGAGAACTCCAGCCAAGCACACCATACGGTGACGATTCGGAACGCAAGGACTAGGTGCACGGAATATAGCCAAAGATTACTAGAAAGTAAACACTTAACTGTTGACATGGAAGGATGACCGGGGACGGTTTGGTCTGATAGACTTGCCGGACCAAGGGCCAGGAAAACACCTTGCTGTTTCCAGGCTGAAACCTTGTAACGACAAGGCTTCCGACAAGATGGATTCACTCTGAAATCAGGGCTGCCAAATACGAAAAACACCCATGCCAGACGACGAAAAACAGCCTCAAGCCGATTCTACCGGCGACAAAAAAGAGCCCTGGGCGAAGTGGAAGGTCAAGCCTGAATTGGTTCCAATGATCCCGTTCCCTGGAACTCCAGAATCAGGGATAGGAGCTCGCATCGCATATTGTCGTGGACAACTGGACAACCTTAGTGTCGAGGCCCTTGCCAGATACACCAAGAAATTCGACCAAGACGGTATATCGCGGGCGTCCATCATCCGATACGAAAGCGGAGATAGCCTTCCAGGCGCAAGAGAACTCCGTGTACTAAGCGAGGCACTATGGGTGCCGGTGGGATGGTTGCTTCTCGGAAAAGTAGATACAGAATCCACGACCGAAGACGAAAGGGCGTTGCTACGCATGATGAAAAAGGTTTTCGGTTCCTCTGACCCTGAGCTTGACCGTATGCTTCGGGGCTTCGATGAGCAATCGAAAAACGCAGAGATTGAGAAGCGGCAAAGATGGATTGACGAAGCGAGGAAGCCGCAGCCCAGAAGCTAAGAGATAATAGCCTTTCCTCAAACCCCGGTGCCAATGGCTGCCGGGTTTTTTTTATTTTCAATCCATATAAATGTCCTTTGTTGAAACATTTGGCACGAATGTGAGTTGACAAACCGCGCAACACCTGTATCATGCCGATACCGGACCAATGGTTCGCCATCGAAAACATCAGCATGAAAGGACGCGCAATGACCGGCCAACCCGCAATCTCCAAACGGGACTTCAATGAAGCCCTGATCGACAACCGCCTCACCGTCTCCGAAGTAGCAAAGCAAACCGGCATCAACCGGGCCACCCTGAGCCACTTCCGCAACTACGGCGACGGCCTCAAGCCCGAGCAGATGGGCAAGCTCGTGGACTACCTGAACTCCATCGGTGTTCACCCCGGCGAAGGCGAAGAGGACGAAAACGCCACCGGCATCACCATCGTGGACCCCCTGGGCGACCGCGAACAACTGCGCCGCTCCGTGTACCTCCTGCGCCACTTCGCCATCGACCCCGGCCTGACTATGGAACAGATCAACGCGGCCATGGACCGCATGGATGCCAACGAGGTGGAAATTCGTGAAATTCTGGACAAGAAAGCCGAGCGAGGTTTCCTCTCCGACGACTGGAACGGCGACACCCAAGCGCACCTTTTCGACCTCATGGGCAAGCTGGCGGAGAACTTCACCATCTTCCGCCACCTGCAAGGCCGCCCCCTCGTGAGCCTGGAGGAGAAGGTGGAAAGCGACGACGTGCGGAACATCGGCGACCTGCTCAACAGCCTGCTCCACGACTCCATCAGCGATCTGGCGGAAACCCTCACCGTCCAAGCCGAAGCCACCGATGACCAACCGGAAGAGGAGGTAATCGAATGAAACTCCCTCTCACCAGCTTGCCGGTTCCCGGCAAAGGTGCCGGCGCCGCCCTGGTCGTGATTGGCATCCTGGCCGCCATGGCCTATGCCATCAAGGCCCAAAAGGCCAAGACCAGCACCCAGCCGGCGATGGGTTAAGCATGTCCCGCCCTTTCCCTGCCCAACCTCACGGCCTCAGCCAACCGCCCAAATCTCACCGGGCAGCGGGCCACCCCGCCGAGTGGGGAACCCGCGCCGGGCACGGCCCCGGCGTGGGGGGCGAGGGAACTGCACGGGCCACCCAGGGCAGCACCCCATGAGCCGAACCCATTAACCGCTCCCACAACTACAACCCATGGAGCTAGAGGCGTGAACCAACAAGCAATCCAAGACCGAGCCTATTTCGAAACCCTGCGCAAGTGGGGCCACCCCAACATCAGCGAGGAAATCTCCCTCGCCGTGGCGGACAAGACATCCCGCCCCTTCGTCGCCGCCCAACTCGCCCAGGTGCCGGGCCGCTTCCATCCCCACTTCCTGGACGAATACGCCACCTACCAAGCCACCGCCGGCACCGCCCAGGCCAACACGTGGATTCGTGAAACGGTGGAGAAAACCTTCCCCGCAAAGGGCCTCCCCCTCACCGCCGGAGAAGATGAAATCCGCCGGGCAGCCGAGGCCCGCGCCGCCTTCTTCCGCTCTATCCTGGCTGGAGTCGGAACAGTCACCTCCGAAACCCTGTGGGCCACCCTGACCGAAGCCTGCCGCCGGCTGGAAACCGAACCGCCCCGCTGCAAGAAACTCGACGGCCTGATCGGGCGCCTCACGGATTACCGCTGGTGGCGCAAGACCCTTCGCCGCCGCACCATGCGCACCCGGGAAGCCGGGGCCATCAAGGCCGGCTTTGTCCACCGCAAGGCCGGCCTCTACGCCTCCGATGAAACCATGGCCCGCCACCGCCAGCACCGCAAGCTGGGCGCCCAATACCTCGAAATGATGGAAGCCATCAACGAGTTGGGGGAAATCTTCACCCTGGATGAAATCGCCGCCGGCAATGTGAGCAACCCCGCCGTCCGCCGGGCGGAACTCATGGTCCGCATCAAGGGCATGGAGGCATACGCCCAAGGGAAAGGGCTCCGTGCCCTGTTCGTCACCTGGACCTGCCCCAGCCGGATGCACTCCCGCCGCGACAACGGCACCCCCAACCCCAAGTACGACACCACCACCCCCGCGCTTGCCCACCGCCACCTGCAAGCCCAATGGGCCAAGGCCCGCGCCAAGCTGAAACGGGAGGGCGTGAACTGCTTCGGCCTGCGGGTGGAAGAACCCCACCACGACGGCACCCCGCACCGCCATATTCTGCTGTTCGTCCACCCCCTCCAGGTGGGCCGCCTGACCGCCATCCTGACCCGCTACGCCCTGGAGCACGACGCCGACGAACCCGGCGCCCAAAAGCACCGCCTCACCGTGGAGCGCATCGACCCGGCCAAGGGCAGCGCCGCCGGCTACGTGGCGAAGTACATCGCCAAGAACGTAGACGGTGAGCACGTGGGCCTGGACTTCGAAGCGAACGGTGAAAGCGCCGCCACCACCGCCGAGCGCGTCAACGCCTGGGCCGCCACCTGGGGCATTCGCCAGTTCCAGTTTTTCGGCGGCCAGAAGGTCACCCCCTGGCGCGAACTGCGCCGGCTGCGTGAGGAGCCCCAGGGCGAATTCAGCGCCCCATGGTTCCACGCAGACAGGGGGGATTGGGACGGCTACACCCGGGCCATGGAGGAAGCGCCCCTGGCCCTGTGGACAGAGCCCCGCCCCAGCCTGCGCTATGCAGGCGAGGAAAGCACGATCATCAAGGGCCTGGAGTTCGGGCCGGAGAAGCTGAAAACCCGCGTCCACGAATGGCGGATTGAGCCGAAAGCGGGGGCCTTTGCTCCCCCTTGGACTCGTGTAAATAACTGTACGCGGCACCCTGACGCGCCCCCGGAACCGGGAAAAAAGAACGCCGCCCCGGGCAGTTTTAAGCCCGGAAGCGGCGGGAAGTTGCCGGGTCAGGCGTGAAGGCGACCCGGCATAGGCCAAATGATAGCACAATGAGAACCATTCGCAACATGAAGCCGACACGATCAGCACACAATCAGCGAAAAAAGACCGGATGGTCCTACCGGATGCAGGCTATCGAGCCCACCGACCCGACCATTAACCAGGTGTTCCCCGGCTACCATCCGCAATGGGTCATGCAGTCGCAGAAAATGACCATCGGCCCGGAGAATTTCCGGCTCTTGCGGGAATGGATGCTGGGCATGAACACCGAGGAATGCGGCGCCTATCTTCGCGTGGCCCCTTCCACCGTCCGCCGCTGGGAGGCCGGCACGGTCCCCGTGCCCTTCACGGCCTTCGAACTGCTGCGACTGGTGTATGAAAGCGTCCATTTCCGCCTGTCCGGCCACGATTGGGCGGGCTGGTTCATCGGCGAGAATGGCCGGCTGGTGTCCCCCGACATCGGCGGCTTGGATGTCTCGCCGCAGGACGTGAACGCCATCCCCGGCCTGCTCCGCGAAATCGGCCAGCTCAAGGCCGAGAATGCCGAACTCGCCGCCAAGCTCGCCCAGGCCCAGGAAGAAAATACCCGCCTCCGGGGACAGTACGTTTCCCAGGGCGTGGTGGACGAAATCACCGACATGCAGGAACGCCTAGCCGACCTGCTGGGCCGGCTCAACACCGCCAAGGTCTACAACTTCCCCCAACCCAAGGAGGCCGCAGCATGAAACCCGATTTCCGCCTGAAACCCGGCGAATCCGCCCCGCAAGCCATCACCCGGCTTTACCGGCACCTTCGCACCCTGAGCCCCGCCCACAAGCCCGACAGCCACTACGCGGCCCGCATCAAGAGCCGCGCCGCCGAGCGCCGGGCACAACTGCACTTGGTGAAATAAACCATGCTCTTCCTGACGGACGCCGAACTTTTCGAACTGACCGGCAAGCGCCTGCCTTCGGCGCAATGCCGCGCCCTGACGCTGATGGGCATCCGGTTCGTGCAGCGTCCCGATGGGAAGCCAAAAATCCCCCGTGCATGGATTGAAGGCGCACAGCAGCAAGCTCCGCGGCGCCCCGTCCTCGTCCTGGAAGCCATCAAGTAATGCCCCGCCCACGCTACCGCAATCAAGCCCTGGCCCCCTATCCGGGGCTGGTGGCGCGAAAGCTCAAGACCAAAACCCGCTACTACCTGGAAACCTTCGAAGGCAAGCGCGTACCCCTGGGGGACGAACTCCAAAAGGCCATCGAACGCTATAACGACCTGCTCAACGTCCCCATCGCCGGGGCCGTGACCTTCGCCCACGCCGCCAAGCAGTACCGGGAAAAATGCCTGCCCAAAAAAGGCCTCAAGACCCAACGGGACCAGGAAAAGCAACTGGATACCCTGCTGGCCGCCTTCCCCCACGCCCTGCTGGATGAAATCGACCCCCAGCACATCGCCCAATACCGGGACAAGCGAAGCGCCAAGGTATCGGCAAATCGGGAAATCGCCCTCCTCTCCCACCTGTGGAACTGGAGCCGGGAACAGGGCTACACCAACAAGGCCAACCCGACCCAGGGTGTAAGGAAGAACCCCGAGCGCGCCCGGGAACGCTACGTCAGCGACGACGAATACGAGGCGGTTTGGGAACAGGCTGACCACGCCCTCCAGGACGCCATGGACCTGGCGCTCCTCACTGGCCAGCGCCCCGGCGACGTGTTCTCCTGGAAGCTCTCCGACATCCGGGACGGCTACCTGCACGTCCTCCAGGCCAAGACACGAAAGCCGCTGCGCATTGAAATCAGCGGCGAACTGGCAGAGGTGATCGAACGCATCAAGGGCCGGCCACGCAACGCCACCGGCAACTGGCTGGTTCAAACCGAGAATGGCCAACGCCTGACCTACGCCATGTTCCGCAAGCGCTTCGAGAAAGCGAGGGAGGCCGCCGGGGCCGACTGGCAGTTCCGCGACCTGCGGGCCAAGTCCGCCAGCGACAGCGACACCCTGGCCGAAGCTCAGGAACGACTGGGCCACGAATCCAGCCGAACCACCCGCCGGCACTACCGGCGCGGCGAAAAAACGAAGCCCCTCAGATGAAAAATAATGAACGGATAGTGAACGGGTGCAGAAAAAGTTAGGGCCTGCTCACTGGCAGGCCCTTATCTACTGGTGCTGATGAGAGGAGTCGAACCTCCGACCTACTGATTACGAATCAGTTGCTCTACCAACTGAGCTACATCAGCGGAAAGCCGGAATTATACGGACCGGAGAGGGAAACGGCAATCAGGCGGGACGAGCGGTGGAACGCACGCGGACGATGATATCCACGCCTTCGCTCACCACACCGGCGGGCAAGTTAGGCAGGCCGGAAATCCGCAGGTCGGAGGAGTCGATGTCCATCAGTTCGCCGGTGTCCAGGTCGTACATGTGATGGTGCTCGTGGGTGTTGGGGTCGTAGAACACCTTACCGGCGTTGACGATCACCTCGCGCACCAGTTTCTTTTCGACGAACAGGTTGAGGGTATTGTACACCGTGGCCTTGGAGGTCTCGCTGTGCTTGGCGTTGACCGCCGCCATGATCTGGTCGGCGGACAGGTGGGCCATGCGGGAGAACAGGGCATAGGCAATCTCGATCCGCTGGTGTGTCGGGTTGATGCCGTGGCCACGCAGCAGCTCGATGATGGTATCGCGGGAATAGCTGATATGTTCCATGGACTTACTATAAACCCATTGCTAGACAATGTCTAACAATTATTTTTATGGGTCCCATGGAAAAATTGCCCGCCCCGGGAGGGGCGGGCAACGGGCATTACTCCTTGTGGTAGGAGACGATGCGTTCCACTTCGTTCTTGGAGCCCAGGATCACGGGCACGCGCTGGTGGATGTGGTCGGGCTGGATGTCCATGATGCGCTCGCGACCGGTGGAGCTCACGCCGCCGGCCTGCTCGACGATGAAGGACATGGGGTTGGCTTCGTACATCAGGCGCAGCTTGCCGGGCTTGGTGGGGTCCTTGGTGTCCTTGGGGTACATGAACACGCCGCCGCGCATCAGGATGCGGTGCACTTCGGCCACCATGGAGGCAACCCAGCGCATGTTGAAGTTCTCGCCACGGGGGCCTTCCTTGCCCTGCAGGCACTCTTCCACGTAACGCTGCACGGGGGCTTCCCAGAAGCGCTCGTTGGAGGCGTTGATGGCGAATTCCCGGGTATCGGGCTTGATCTGGATGTTGGCGTGGGTGAGGATGAATTCGCCCACTTCACGGTCCAGGGTGAAGCCGTTCACGCCGTGGCCGCAGGTCAGCACCAGCATGGTGGAGGGGCCGTAGATGGCGTAGCCGGAAGCCACCTGCTTGGTGCCGGGCTGAAGAAAATCCTTCTCGGTGGCCTCGGTCACGCCCTCAGGGGCACGCAGGATGGAGAAAATGGTGCCGACGGAAATGTTCACGTCGATGTTGGAGGAGCCGTCCAGGGGATCGAACACCAGCAGGTACTTGCCGCGGGGGTACTGGGCGGGGATGGGCAGAATCTCTTCCATCTCCTCGGAGGCCATGGCGGCCAGGTGGCCCGCCCACTCGTTGGAGCGGATCATGATGTCGTTGGTGATGACGTCCAGTTTCTTCTGGGTCTCGCCCTGCACGTTCTCGCTGCCGGCGGAGCCGAGGACGCCGATGAGGTCGCCCTTGTTGACGGCGTTGGAGATCACCTTGATGGCGGTGACGGTGTCGTTGAGCAGACCGGTGAAATCGCCGGTGGCGCCCTTGACGCGGCGCTGTTCCTCGATGATGAACTGGGTCAGTGTGGTGCCGATATGCATGGAACTTCCTTGTTTTATTGCGTTGAAATCTGATGCTTAAGCCGAAATCTCGACTTAGTCCAAAACATTATTATATTAGAAAACCCTGAAATCCCCCTAACTCCCCTTCCCTACTGGCCCCGCACGACATCGGCCATCGACGGGCGGGCAAAGCCCCGCCTGGGCGAGGGCGATTTTTGCCCCTCCCAACCCTTGGGCACGCCCGGCAGATATGCCATAATCCGCTGATTATTTTCACGGGGGTACCAAGACATGGACGAGAACAAGAGCAAGGCTCTGCAAGCGGCGCTGGCCCAGATCGAGAAGCAGTTCGGCAAGGGCTCCATCATGCGACTGGGCGACCACGCCGAGTCCCAGGATATTCAAGTCGTTTCCACCGGCTCCCTCGGCCTGGACATCGCCCTCGGCGTCGGCGGCCTGCCCCGTGGCCGGATCGTGGAAATCTACGGCCCGGAATCCTCCGGCAAGACCACCCTCACCCTGCAGGTGATCGCCGAGATGCAGAAGCTGGGCGGCACCGCGGCCTTCATCGACGCCGAGCACGCCCTGGACCCCGTCTATGCCGGCAAGCTGGGCGTAAACGTGGACGACCTGCTGATCTCCCAACCGGACACCGGCGAGCAGGCCCTGGAAATCGCCGACATGCTGGTGCGCTCCGGCTCCGTGGACGTGGTAGTGATCGACTCCGTCGCCGCCCTCACCCCCAAGGCCGAAATCGAAGGCGAGATGGGCGATTCCCACATGGGCCTGCAGGCCCGCCTGATGTCCCAGGCCCTGCGCAAGCTCACCGCCAACATCAAGCGCAGCAACACCCTGGTGATCTTCATCAACCAGATCCGGATGAAGATCGGCGTCATGTTCGGCAACCCCGAGACCACCACCGGCGGCAACGCCCTCAAGTTCTACGCTTCCGTGCGCCTCGACATCCGCCGCACCGGCGCCATCAAGAAGGGCGAGGAAGTCATCGGCTCCGAAACCAAGGTCAAGGTGGTCAAGAACAAGGTGGCGCCCCCCTTCAAGCAGGCCGAGTTCGACATCCTCTACGGCGAGGGCATTTCCCGCGAAGGCGAGATCATCGAGTTGGGCGTGGCGCAGAAGATCATCGAGAAATCCGGCGCCTGGTACGCCTACAATGGCGAGAAGATCGGCCAGGGCAAGGACAACGCCCGCGAGTATTTGAAAGAGCACAAGGCCATTGCCGCCGAGATCGAGAACAAGGTCCGCGCCGCCCTCGGCGTGAGCGGCCTGCCGACCACGGTGGACCCCGCCGACGGCGATGCCTGAAACTCCCGCCGCGGCCGCCGCTGTGCGGCGGATACCCGGCGAAAAAAACGGCAATGGCTGAAAAAGCCATTTCCCTCCGGCAACGGGCCCTGGGCTTCCTGGCTCGGCGCGAATACTCCCGCCTGGAGCTGAAGCGCAAGCTGGCGCCCCACGCCGAGAACGAAGAAGAGGTAGAAAACCTGCTGGAGGATTTCCAGAAACGGGGCTGGCTGTCGGAGGACCGCTACACCGAACAGCTCATCCACGCGCGCCGGGCCAAATACGGCACCCAGCGCATCGTGCAGGAATTGCGGGAAAAGGGCGTCGGCGAGGAAGCCATCAGCGCCGCCCTGCCGGAACTGAAGGACAGCGAGCTGGAAACCGCCAAGGCCGTGTGGGTGAAAAAATTCGGCCAACCGCCGGTGGATGCCAAGGACAAGGCTCGGCAAGTTCGCTTTCTCGCCAGCCGGGGCTTCAGAATGGACGTGATCTTCCGCGTCCTGGGCGGTGGGGACGAGGATTGAAGGATGAGCGTCATGAAAAGCATGTGGATGCTTGCGATGTTGGCCGGGACCCTGGCCATGGGGGGCTGCGACTACCTGCCGGTGGGAACGACGCCGGTGAAGGATATCGTTGCCGCGCCGGCCAACTTCGAAGGCAAGGAGGTCAAGCTGCGGGGCACGGTCAAGGACGTGACCAAGGTTCCCTTCCTAGGCATCCGCCAGTATACCCTGGACGACGGCAGCGACGAGATTGCGGTGGTCACTTCCGGCGATCTGCCGGCGGAGAAATCCAAGCTGCTGGTGACGGGCAAGGTGGCTAGCACCGCCATCATCGCCGGCCAGTCCCTGGGGCTGCACCTTAACGAAACAGCGCGTCACGGCGGCTTCTGACCGGGGCGCGGAATAGCGATTATTGATTTTGGGTTCGACTAAATGAAAAGCAGCGAAATTCGCCAGAAATTCCTCGACTACTTCGCCTCCAAAGGCCACACCATCGTCGCCTCCAGCTCCCTGGTGCCCCACGAGGACCCCACGCTCCTCTTCACCAACGCCGGGATGAACCAGTTCAAGGACGTGTTCCTGGGCTTCGACAAGCGCCCCTACACCCGCGCCGCCACGTCCCAGAAGTGCGTCCGCGCCGGCGGCAAGCACAACGACCTGGAAAACGTCGGCTACACCGCCCGCCACCACACCTTCTTCGAAATGCTGGGCAACTTCAGCTTCGGCGACTACTTCAAGCGCGACGCCATCCACTACGCCTGGGAACTGCTCACCGAGGTGTTCAAGCTGCCGAAAGAGCGCCTGATGGTGACCGTCTACGCCGAGGACGACGAAGCCTACGACATCTGGACCAAGGAAATCGGCGTCCCCGCCGACAAGGTGGTGCGCATCGGCGACAACAAGGGCGCTCGCTACGCCTCCGACAACTTCTGGATGATGGGCGACACCGGTCCCTGCGGCCCCTGCACCGAGATTTTCTACGACCACGGCGCCCACATCCCCGGCGGCCCCCCCGGCTCCCCGGACGAGGACGGCGACCGCTTCATCGAAATCTGGAACAACGTCTTCATGCAGTACAACCGGGACGAGCAGGGCGTCATGCACCCACTGCCCAAGCCCAGCGTGGACACCGGCATGGGTCTGGAGCGCATCTCCGCCGTGCTCCAGGGCGTGCATTCCAACTACGAGATCGACCTGTTCCGGGCCCTGATCAAGGCCGCCGCTCGGGAGACCAATTGTAAGGACCTGGACAGCCCGTCCCTGAAAGTGCTGGCCGACCACATCCGCGCCTGCTCCTTCCTCGTCGCCGACGGCGTCATCCCCGGCAACGAGGGCCGCGGCTACGTGTTGCGCCGCATCATCCGCCGCGCCATCCGCCACGGTTACAAGCTGGGCGCCCGGGGCCCCTTCTTCCACAAGCTGGTGGCCGACTTGGTGGCCGAAATGGGCGACGCCTACCCCGAGTTGAAGCAGAACCAGGCCCGGGTCACCGAAGTGCTGAAGATGGAGGAAGAGCGCTTCTTCGAGACCATCGAGCACGGCATGGGCATCCTGGAAGCGGAACTGGCCAGCCTGGCCAAATCCGGCGCCAAGCTGTTCAACGGCGACACCGCCTTCAAGCTCCACGACACCTACGGCTTCCCCCTCGACCTCACCGCCGACATGTGCCGCGAGCACGGCGTGACGGTGGACGTGGCCGGCTTCGACGCCGCCATGGCCCGCCAGCAGGAGCAATCCCGGGCAGCCGGCAAGTTCAAGATGGCCGCCGCCCTGGAATACAGCGGCCAGCCCACTACCTTCCACGGCTACGAAAAGCTGGAAGTGGCCGGCGCCAAGATCACCGCCCTCTACGTGGACGGCACCCCGGTCAACGAAATGCAGGCCGGCCAGCAGGGCGTGGTGGTGCTGGACAACACCCCCTTCTACGCCGAATCCGGCGGCCAGGTGGGCGACTCCGGCCTCATTACCCTCCCCTCCCCCGCAGGCGGGGGAGGCTCTGCACAAGGGGCTGGGGGAGAGGGACTTTTTGAGGTGGAAGACACCCAGAAAATCCAGGCTGACGTCTTCGGCCACCACGGCGTCCTCAAGTCCGGCAGCCTCAAGGTGGGTGATGCCGTCACCGCCCGCGTGGACGGCGAGCGCCGCGCCCGCACCCAGCGCAACCACTCCGTTACCCACCTGATGCACAAGGCCCTGCGGGAAGTGCTGGGCGGCCACGTGCAGCAGAAAGGCTCCCTGGTGGACCCGGACAAGACCCGCTTCGACTTCGCCCACAACGCCCCCGTTACGCCGGAGGAAATCCGCCGGATCGAGGCCCTGGTCAACGCCGAAATCCTCGCCAACGCCGTCACCGACGCCTCGGTGATGTCCATCGAGAACGCCCAGAAAACCGGCGCCATGATGCTCTTCGGCGAGAAATATGGCGACGAGGTGCGAGTGCTGACCATCGGCTCCTCCAAGGAACTGTGCGGCGGCACCCACGTGGCCCGCACCGGCGACATCGGCCTGTTCAAGATCGTCATGGAAGGCGGCGTCGCCGCCGGCGTGCGCCGCATCGAGGCGGTCACCGGCGACAACGCCCTGGCCTATGTCCAGGAACGGGAAGCCCTGCTGACTCAGGCCGCCGGCGCCTTCAAGGCCCCGGTGCAGGAGCTGCCGGGCAAGATCGCCCAGATGCAGGACCAGGTGAAGGCCCTGGAAAAGGAACTGGCCAAGCTCAAGTCCAAGCTCGCCGGAAGCCAAAGCGACGACCTGGCCGATCAGGCGGTGGACGTCAACGGCGCCAAGGTCCTGGCCGCCACCCTGGAAGGGGCCGACGCCAAAACCCTGCGGGAAACCCTGGACAAGCTGAAGGACAAGCTCAAGAGCGCCGCCGTGGTGCTGGCCAGCGTGGCCGACGGCAAGGTGACCCTCATCGCCGGCGTCACCGCCGACCTGACCGCCAAGCTAAAAGCCGGCGAGTTGGTGAACTTCGTGGCCCAGCAGGTGGGCGGCAAGGGCGGCGGCCGCCCCGACATGGCCCAGGCGGGCGGCACCCAGCCGGAGAATCTGCCCAAAGCCCTGGAATCCGTGGCCGAGTGGGTCAAGGGCAAGCTGTAACGGCATAAGGGGCGGCGACGCCCCCTAAGCAAAAAGCGGGTCGGCCCACAGAGGGCGGCCCGCTTTTTTCATACCCCTAGCGTTTCCCCGGCGGGGGCGGCGGGTACGGCGCCGCTTCAACACGAGGCGTTGCGGGCGCCGGCGCCCCATACCCCGGCAACGGGTTCCCCTTGCCGGTCATGCACTGCTGGTAGGCGATGTCGTAGCGCCGCTGCATCTCCCGCGACGCCAGGGCGCCTTGCCGGGCACCCACGGCGGCACCGGTGAGCAGTCCCAGCGCCGCGCCCTTTTCCGCCCCTTCATGGTTGCCGCCCATCGCCGCTCCCGCCACGGCGCCGATGGCCGTGCCCACCGCCGCCGAGGCGGCGAAATTCCGCGCTCCGGCGTCCGACGGCGCCAGGCCGATGGATTGCTCGGCATAGCGGCGGCAATACTGGTCGTCGGCGGAGAACTGCTCGAAGGGCTTGCCGGGGGCGGGCATCATGGACACCCGGGGCCCGGGCGGCAGGGTGGCGCATGCCGCCAGGCCGAGGACCGCCAGGAAAAGCATCGCTCGCGCCATCGTCCTTCTCCTACTGGCCCGGCGGCGTCGCCGGCACCGTCTTCCAGCCGCCGGGACAGACGGAGACGTAGGGGTAGTAGCCCTTGGCCGACGGGCAGTAATACCACACCTGGGTTGCCGGGGCCGATGGCGCGGGCGGCGTACTGGCCTGGGGAACCATAACTACAGGCGGCCGATAGGGGTCGGGATAGGGATAGACGGGCTGAGGATAGAAATACCACGCCCCCGCCACCACCCACCACCAGCCCAGGCGCCCCTCGTGGCGGCCATGGTACCAATGGCCGCCGCGCCAGACGTGGATATCGCGCTCATGGAAATGGCGGATGTCGCCATGCCAGCGCGGGTCATGGCGCCATTCATCCGCCTGAGCCGGAAAAGCCAGCGAAGCCAGGACGGTAGCGGCGCTCACCGCCCAGCCGATTTTGTAGCGCAGTTTCATGACGCTCCCTTTCCGATGAATTACGGTCGGGATATTGCACCACGGGGATGTAAGGGGCGTGTGTCGGGGAAAGGGGGAAAAGTAACGCCGTGCGTCGGGGAGGGGCGATGGAAATATTGGGTTACAAATTGGGGGGATGCGCTTCGCGCAGGAGGTTTGGGTGTCGGGTTACCCGGCATCCGATCACGCCGTGCAAAACACGGCCTCCCCCTCCCGCAGAATCCCCCGCAACGCCACTTCCACCGCCTGCCGCCGCACCTCCCGCCGGTCGCCGGAAAACACTTGGCGCCCCGCCACCATTCGCCCATCGGCGAAGGCCCAGGCGAACCAGACGAGGCCCACGGGTTTTTCCACCGTGCCGCCGGTGGGGCCGGCAATGCCGGAAACCGCCAGGGCCGCCTGGGCGCGGCTGCGCTGCAAAGCGCCCGCGGCCATCTCCCTGACCGTGGCCTCGCTCACCGCGCCGTGGGCGGCGAGGGTCTCGGGAGACACCCCCAGCATCTCCTGCTTGGCCTCGTTGGTGTAGGTGATGAAGCCCCGGTCGTACCAGGCCGAGCTGCCGGACACGGCGGTCACCGCCTCCCCCACCCAGCCGCCGGTGCAGGACTCGGCGGTGGCGAGCATCCAGCCCCGTTCCGTGAGGAAGCGGCCGAGTTCTTCGGCCAGGGGATAGAGGTCGTCGCCGGCGTTCATCAGTAGGGGGCGTCGGCGGGCTTGCCGCCCTTCGGCCAATCCTTGGATTTGCCCTTGAAGTCGGGGCGGGGCTGGCGGGTGAAGTAGGCGGCGACGTCGTAGGCTTCCTGGTCGGTCAGGGTGTTGCCCTGGCCCAGGGGCATGTTGGCCTTGACGAAGGCGGCGGCGGTGTCGAGGCGCGCCATGCCGGCGCCGATGTTGAAGGACTTGGCTCCCCACAAAGGGGGGAACATATAGCTGCCGTTGGCGCCGCTCAGGCCCTGGCCGGCGACACCGTGGCAGGCGGAGCACTTGGCGGCGTAGATCGCCTTGCCCTTCGCCTCGTCGGGGGCCCGTTCGGCCTTGATCTGCTTGAAGCCGCGGCCCTCCACCTCCATGCCGGTGGGCACGCCCTGGGACAGCCACCACATGTAGGCCAGGAGGCCGCGCATTTCATCGCTGTCGGCGGGAAGGGGCTTGCCGTTCATGGAGCGCTGGAAGCAATCGTTGACCCGCTCCTCAAGGGTGTTCACCTGGGCCGTGCGGCTACGGTACGCCGGGTACACCCCCCAGACGCCCACCAAGGGGGAAGCGTAGGGCGTCTTACCGCCGTTGAGGTGGCAGGAAGTGCAGTTGAGGCCGGTGCCCACGTATTGCTTGGCATACGCCTGGGTCTGGTTCAGCACCTTCTCGCCGTAGCGGATGGCGTCTCCCATGGGGCCGGCGGGGATGCCGCTGTCGGCGGGGGGAGTGAACGGCGCTTTTTTCGGCGCGTCGGCGGCCTGGGCCAGGGACAAGAACGTCATCAGGGCCACCGCGTAAGCAATTTTTCTCATTTCCAATTTCCCCCTTTAAATCAATAACAAAGCGAATCTGATTATACCTATCGTATAAGCGGCGGCCAGCAGGTCGTCCAGCATGACGCCGAAGCCGCCGTGGGTATGGCGGTCGAAATAGCCGATGGGAAAGGGCTTCCAGATGTCGAACAGGCGGAACAGGGCGAAGGCCGCCCCGTACCACCAGACGGTCATGGGGGTGAAAACCAGCACCAGCCACACCGCGACGATCTCGTCCCACACGATGCCGCCGAAGTCCGCTTCCCCCAGGGCCTTGCCGGTGACGTCGCAAAACCAGATGCCCACCAGGAAGGAAGCCGCCACCACCGCCAGGAGCCAGGGCTGGGGAAGAAAATAGGCCAGGGCCAGGTAGAGGGGAATCGCCACCGCGCTGCCGGCGGTGCCCGGCGCCTTGGGCGCCAGGCCGGAACCGAGGCCGAGGGCGAAGAAATGGGCCGGGTGGCGGAAAAGGAAGCGCCAATCGGGCGAAGCCGCGGATTGTCTCCCCCTCCCCGTCCCTCCCCCGCCTGCTGGAGAGGGGGACAAGGTGTCACCATGTGACTCTTTATTCACTGAAGTGGTCAAAGCCTGTCGCTCCCAGAGTCATCAATCGCCCGTCCTTCAGCACGGACAAACCTTCGTTCACAGTGATTCGCCCGATGGGCGTGAGGGGCAGTTCCAGCACCCGGGCCAGGGCCGCGATTTCGCCGTGACGCTCGGCCGGGGCGGTAAAGCACAGCTCGTAGTCGTCCCCCCCCGCCAGCACGCACTGCTGCGTGACTTCCCTGTCCAGATGGCGCGCCACCACCTCGTTCACCGGCAGGGCCTCGAAGTTAATTTCCGCCCCGGTGCCGGAGCATTCCAGGATATGCCCCAGGTCAGCCAGGAGGCCGTCGGAGATGTCGATGGCGGCATGGGCCACGCCCCGCAGGGCAAGGCCGAGGTCAATGCGAGGCTGGGGCACGTACAGGCTGGGCAGGCAGGCGGCGGCTTCGAAGGGGTCCAGCTCCACCCGCCCCTGGCGATGGGCCAGGGCCAGGGCGGCGGCGCCGAGGTGGCCGGAGACCCAGATTTCGTCTCCCGGCTGGGCGGCGTCGCGGCGCAGGGCCTCGTCCGCCGGCACTTCGCCGATGATCTGCACCGAGATGTTGCGGGGCCCCTTGGTCGTGTCGCCTCCCACCAGCTCCACGCCGAATTTCTGCGCCAGGCCGAAGAAGCCGCCGGCGAAGCCCTGCAGCCACTTCTCGTCCGCCTCGGGCAGGGCCAGGGAGAGCAGCACCCAGCGGGGCTGGGCGCCCATGGCGGCCATGTCGGACAGGTTCACCGCCAGGGATTTGTGGCCCACGGTGCCGGGCCCGTCCTGGGGAGAAAAATGCCGCCCTTCCACCAGCATGTCGGCGGAAACCGCCAGCACCATGCCGGGCGTCGGGGCCAGCAGGGCGGCATCGTCCCCCACCCCGAGCAGGGCGCCGGGGGCGGGACGGGTGAAGAAGCGTTTGATGAGGTCGAATTCGGAGGGCATGGCTCAGGCCGTGAGGCGCGAAGAGGGAGGAGTGAGGAGAATGGCCATCGCCGACGCCCCGCCTAAGGCCTTATCCGTCACGCCCCGGGTTTCGGGCTTTTCTTTTTCGGTTCGAGCTTGGCGGCGATTTCCACCGCCCGCAGCTGGCCGGCCAGCTTGTCGAGGACGCCGTTGACGAACTTGTGGCCGTCGGTGCCGCCGTAGATCTTGGCCAGCTCCACCGCCTCGTTGATCACCACCCGGTAGGGAATCTCGGGGTGCTTCTGCAGCTCGTACCCCCCCAGGAGAAGGATGGCGTGCTCGATGGGGGACAGCTCCTCCACCTTGCGGTCGATGTGGGGCGCGATCAGTGCGTCGAGGTCGGCGGACGCGTCAATGGCGCCGGTGACCAGGCCGGCGAAATGGGCCTCGTCGATCTTGGCGAATTCCTTCTCTTCGGCCAGCTGGGACATGACCACTCCCGCCGGGTCCCCCGCCATCTTCCACTGGTACAGGGCCTGGAGGGCGAATTCCCGGGTCTTGCGGCGGCTCTTCTTGGGGCCGGATTCGGGTTTGGTCGAGGTCATAGGCACTTCAGCAGGTTGGCCATTTCCACCGCGGCCTTGGCGCAGTCGGCGCCCTTTTCGGCCATGCGGGCCAGGGCCTGCTCGTCGGTGTCGGTGGTGAGTATGCCGTTGGCGATGGGCACGCCGGTATCGAGGCCGACGCGGGTGATGCCGGAGCCGGACTCGTTGGACACCAGCTCGAAATGGTAGGTATCGCCGCGGATCACCGCCCCCAGGGCGATGAGCGCGTCGTACTTGCCGGAGCGGGCCATCTTCTGGAGGATGATGGGGTGCTCCAGAGCGCCGGGAACGGTGGCCAGGGTGATGTCGCTTTCAGCCACGCCCAGCTTCACCAGCTCGTCGCGGCAGGCGCCCAGCAGGCCCTCGCACACGTCGATGTTGAAGCGGCTCATGACGATGCCGATTTTCAGGCCCTTGCCGTCCAGGTTCTGTTCGCATTCGGTGATGTTGTCGTAATGTGCCATGAAAAAGGGTTCCTTGTTCGGTTAAGCCTTGGGTTCCTGGTAGCCCGTCACTTCCAGGTCGAAGCCGGTCATGCTCGGCATCTTGCGGGGGACGGCCAGGAGCCGCATCTTGGTGACGTTCAGGTCCCGCAGGATCTGGGCGCCAATGCCGTAGTTGCGCAAGTCCACCTTGGAAGCGGGCTTGGGCTCGGAGCGCTGGAGGCGTTCCAGCAGATCGCCGCCGGTTTCGGTGCGGCGCATCAGGATGATGACGCCCTTGCCCGCTTCGGCCACCGCCTTCATGGCCTCGGGGACGCTGAAGGCGTGGTCCAGGCTGTGGCTGTCCAGCAGGTCCAGCACCGACAGGGGCTCGTGGACCCGCACCAGCACTTCCTCGCCGGGAACGATATCGCCCTTGACCAGGGCCAGGTGCACTTCGTTGGCGGTCTTGTCCTTGTAGCCGATCAGCTTGAATTCACCGAAGCAGGTGTTGACGGTACGCTCCGCCGCCCGCTCCACCAGGCGCTCGTTCTGGCTGCGGTAGTGGATGAGGTCGGCGATGGTGCCGATCTTCAGGCCGTGCTCCTTGGCGAACACCAGCAGGTCCGGCAGGCGGGCCATTTCGCCGTCTTCCTTGATGATTTCGCAGATCACCGCCGCCGGCTCCACCCCCGCCATGGCGGCCAGGTCGCAGCCCGCCTCGGTGTGACCGGCGCGGACCAGCACGCCGCCCTTCTGGGCCTTCAGCGGGAAGATGTGGCCGGGCTGGTTGAGGTCGGTGGGCTTGGCATCCTTCTTCACCGCCGCCAGGATGGTCTTCGCCCGGTCGGAGGCGGAGATGCCGGTGGTCACCCCCTCCGCCGCCTCGATGGAGACGGTGAAGTTGGTGCCCAGGGCCAGCTTGTTGGCGGACACCATCAGGGGCAGGTCCAGCTGGCGGCAGCGCTCTTCGGTGAGGGTCAGGCACACCAGGCCGCGGGCGTGGCGAATCATGAAATTGATGGCTTCGGGAGTGACGAATTCGGCGGCCATCACCAGGTCGCCTTCGTTCTCCCTGTCTTCCTCGTCCACCAGGACGACCATGCGGCCGGCCTTGATTTCGGCGATGATTTCTTCGGTGCTGCTGATTGTCATTTTTGCGTGTCCTGGAATTGCATCATGCGTTCTACGTAGCGGGCGATCAGGTCCACTTCCAGATTGACCTTGGAGCCCGCCTTGAGGTGCTTGAGGGTGGTGACCTCCAGCGTGTGGGGGATCAAATTGATGGTGAATTCGTCGTGCTCCACCGAGTTCACCGTGAGGCTGACGCCGTTCACCGTCATGGAGCCCTTGTAGGCGATGTACTTGGCGATGGACAGGGGCGCCTTGATGCGCAGCAGGTAGCATTCCCCAACGGGGTCGAAGGACACCACCGTGCCCACCCCGTCCACGTGGCCGGAAACCAGGTGGCCGCCGATCTGGTCGTTGAGGCGCATGGCCTTCTCCAGGTTCAGCTCGCCCCCTTCCACCCCCAGGCCCTCGGTGCAGTTGAGGGTTTCCCGGGACACGTCCACCTGGTAGGCATCATTGCCCACCTTGCTGATGACCGTGAGGCACACGCCGTTGGCGGCGATGCTGTCCCCCAGGGAAACGTCGGACAGGTCCAGGCCCGAAGAGCGGATGGTGAGCCGCACGCCTTGGGCGAGAGGCTCCAGTTTCTCGATTTTGCCGACGGCTTGGACGATGCCGGTGAACATGCTTGAAATTCCTTAATCTTCGTTTTAACGGGAAACGCGACCGACGCGCAGATGGACCGGCCATTTTATTGTTTTCTTGGCTTCAGGAGAACCCCAAGCCGCCGCCAGGCGCTCGCGGAGTTCCGCCACCGGGTCGCTGCCCCGCTCCTCCCGGTAGCGCTGCACCGCCGACCAGGTGCCGAAGTAGCCCAGCAGGTCGTCCAGGTCCCACGCCGCCTCCATGGCGAATTCCGGCGCCACCGTTTCCGGCAGGGGAAAGGGCACCGTGCGGTACTCCTCCTCGATCAGGCGACGTTCCGGCGGCCAATAGGGGCCAACCGTTTCCGAGTAAAACACATCCAGCACCGCGTCCGTCTCGCTGCCGGTGCGAAACAGCCCGTAGCACCAGGCCGCCAGCACGCCGCCGGGTTTCAGCACCCGCTCGGCCTCGGCGTAAAAGGCGGAAAAATCGAACCAGTGCAGGGCCTGGGCCACGGTGATCAGGTCCACGCTGGCGTCTTCGAGACTGCTGCGCTCCGCCGGCTCCACCCGGTATTCCACCTTGGGGTGGGCTTCGGCATTGTTTATCTGCCTGGCGCTGGGGTCGGTGGCCACCACCCGCTCGAACAGCCGCGCCAGTTCCACCGCCACCTGGCCGCTGCCGGTGCCCGCGTCCCAGGCCAGGTCGCGCCCGGGCGCCTGCTCCGCCAGCCAGTCGAGCAGGGCCGGCGGATAATGGGGGCGGTACTTGGCGTAGTCGGCGGCCTGCCGGGAGAAGTGGTCCTTGAAGCTCACACCGCGCTTTCCGGCACCAGGGTGAGGCGCAAATCCTGCCCCACCTGGCGGGTGTCCAGTACACGCAACTGCCGCTTGCCGACCATGTCGGCCAGTTCCGGCAGGTCGAACAGGCCCCGCGCCTTGTCGCCCATCAGGATGGGCGCGAGATAGAGCACGATCTCGTCCACCAGCCCGGCTTTCAGCAGGGCGCCGTTGAGGCGGGCACCGGCCTCCACCGTCACTTCGTTGAGTTCCCGCCGCCCCAGTTCGGCCAGCAGGGCGGCCAGGTCCACGTGGCCGTCCCGTTGCGGCAGTTCCAGCACTTCCGCCCCGGCGGCCCGCAGGTGCTCGGCCTTGCGGGCATCGGCCCCGGCCATGGCGGCGATCAGCACGGAACCCTGGGCGAGTATCCTCGCCGTCGGCGGCGTTTGCAGGCGGCTGTCCACCACTATTCGCAGTGGCTGGCGGCCGATGTCCAGTTCCCGCACCGTGAGCTGCGGGTCGTCGGCCAACACGGTGCCGACGCCGGTGAGCATGGCGCTGGAGCGTGCCCGCAGGGCCTGCACGTCGTGACGGGCGGCGGGGCCGGTGATCCACTGGCTCTTGCCGTTGTTGAGGGCGGTCTTACCGTCCAGGCTGGCGGCGATTTTCAGCCGCAGCCAGGGGCGGCCCCGGCTCATGCGGGAGATGAAGCCAGTGTTGAGGCGGCGCGCCTCCTGCTCCAGCAGGCCGCAGGCGGTGGGAATGCCGGCCAGTTCCAGCATGGAGAGGCCGTTTCCCGCCACCAGGGGGTTGGGGTCCTGCATGGCGGCCACCACCCGGGCGACTTTGGCGTCGATCAGGGCCGCCGCGCAGGGCGGGGTGCGGCCGTGGTGGCTGCAGGGTTCCAAGGTGACGTAGGCGGTGGCGCCTTGGGCTTTGTCCCCCGCCGCCCGCAGGGCGTGGATTTCGGCGTGGGGCTCGCCAGCCCGCTGGTGCCAGCCTTCGCCGACGATTTCGCCGTCCTTGACCAGGACGCAGCCGACGCGGGGGTTGGGCGTGGTAGTATGGAGGCCCTTTTCCGCCAGTTGCAGGGCCCGGGCCATGAAGGCGTGGTCTTGCGCGGAGAAAGCCCCGGACATTACTCGTCCAGGTCCTCGATCACGTCGCGGAAGTCGTCCACGTCCTGGAAGCTGCGGTAGACCGAGGCGAAGCGGATGTAGGCCACCTTGTCGAGCTTGCGCAGCTCGTTCATCACCAGCTCGCCCACCTGGCGGGAGGGGATTTCCTTCTCCCCCAGGGAAAGGAGGCGTTGCACCACGCGCTCGATGGCTTCATCCACCAATTCGGCGGACACCGGGCGCTTGTGGAGGGCGCGGGTGAAACCGACGCGCAGCTTGTCCCGGGAAAACTCCTCCCGGCTGCCGTTGCTTTTCACCAGCTGGGGCATGCGCAGTTCCACCACCTCGTAGGTGGTGAAGCGCTTGTTGCAGGCCTGGCAGCGCCGCCGCCGGCGAATGCTGTCCCCCTCCTCGTTGACCCGGGAGTCGATGACTTGGGTGTCAGTGGCGCCGCAGTAGGGGCATTTCATGGTGGTTAGCCGAGAGTTGTCAGCCGGGAGTCGAGAGTGAAAGAGTCGTGGTTTTTTGCTCTCGACTCTCCGCTCTCAACTCTCGACTCATTTCCCATACACCGGGAACTTGTCGCACATCGCCTTGACCTCGTTGGCGACCTTGGACAACACGGCTTCGTCCATGGGGTTGTCCAGCACGTCGGCGATCAGATTGGCCAGCTTCTCGGCTTCCACTTCCTTGAAGCCGCGGGTGGTCATGGCCGGGGAGCCGATGCGGATGCCGCTGGTGACGAAGGGCTTCTCGGGGTCGTTGGGGATGGCGTTCTTGTTCACCGTGATGTGGGCGCGGCCTAGGGCGGCTTCGGCGTCCTTGCCGGTGATCTTCTTGGCCCGCAGGTCCACCAGGAACACGTGGCTCTCGGTGCGGCCGGAAACGATGCGCAGGCCGCGCTCCTGGAGCACCTTGGCCATCACCTGGGCGTTGGCGATCACCTGGGCCTGGTAAGCTTTGAACTCCTTGCTCGCCGCTTCCTTCAGGGCCACCGCCTTGGCGGCGATGACGTGCATCAGGGGACCGCCCTGGATGTTGGGGAAGATGGCGGAGTTCAGCGCCTTCTCATGCTCGGCGCTGGACAGGATGAGGCCGCCGCGGGGGCCGCGCAGGGTCTTGTGGGTGGTGGTGGTGACGAAGTCGGCGATGCCCACCGGGCTGGGGTAGACGCCCGCGGCCACCAGGCCGGCGTAGTGGGCCATGTCCACGAAGAGGTAGGCGCCGACGGAATCGGCGATCTTGCGGAAGCGTTTCCAGTCGATCACCAGGGCGTAGGCGGAGGCGCCGGCGACGATCATCTTGGGCTTGTGCTCGGTGGCGAGGCGCTGCACCTCGTCGTAGTCGATTTCTTCCTTGTCGTTCAGGCCGTAGGTAATGGCGTTGAACACCTTGCCGGAGAAGTTGACCGAGGCGCCGTGGGTCAGGTGGCCGCCGTGGGCCAGGGACATGCCGAGGATGGTGTCGCCGGGCTTGAGGACGGACAGGTAGACCGCGGCGTTGGCCTGGGAACCGGAGTGGGGCTGGACGTTGGCGTACTCGGCGCCGAACAGGGACTTGGCGCGGTCGATGGCCAGCTGCTCGGCCACATCGACGTATTCGCAACCGCCGTAGTAACGCTTGCCAGGATAACCCTCGGCGTACTTGTTGGTCAGCACGGAGCCCTGGGCTTCCATCACCGCCGGGCTGGTGTAGTTCTCGGAGGCGATGAGCTCGATGTGGTCTTCCTGGCGGCGGCGCTCGCCTTCCATGGCATTCCACAGTTCGGGGTCGAATTCCTTGATGGTGTTGGCGGTAAACATCGATGGTCCTTGTAACTGGCTTAGCAAAAAGCGAATTTTAGCACACGGCGGGGGTCTTAGGTGACGGTGTCGCCCTTGGCCTGGCTTTCATCCACGGGGCAAGGCCGTGCGATCGTGTGCTGCTCCAGTTCCCGCCGCAGGGAGGCGATTTCCTCCCGCAGGGCCTTGATGTCGCCGTGCATTTCCCGGCGCAGCAGGCGCTCGTCCTCGCCGATGAACATGGCGGCGATGCTCGCCGTGACCAGCGAGAGAATGGAGTAGCCGATCAGGACGATGGCCACGGACATCACCCGGGTCAGGCCCGTGGTGGGCACCAGGTCGCCATAGCCCACCGTGGCGCTGGTGGTGAAGGCCAGCCACAGGCCCTCGCTGAAGGATTGCACGCTGGGCTCCAGCCAGTAGTAGGAGGCGCCGGAAACCGCCAGGGCCACCATCCACAGCAGCAACAGGCTGGGAATGGCATGGGGGGACAGCAGCCGGCGGGCGGAGGCGATCAGGCGGGCGAAAATCAGCCCGGCATAGAACAGCCGCAGCAAACGCACCAGGGGCAGCCATTCCAGCCCCACCCCCACCAGCCCCAGGCCGGAGCCGGCGATGATCACCAGGTTGAGCCAGTTGCGCCGCACGTAGAGCCGCCTCTGCTGGGTGAGGCTGAGCATGAGGATCATTTCCGCCGAAAAAACGAAGAAAATCAGGGCATCCAGCTCCCAGCCCAGGATTTGGAGCTCCGCGGCGACGGCAATATCCTCGAGATAGAAGGCAGGAATAGCCAGCAGCGCCACCCCCATCATCACCCAGTGGAGGCGGCGCTCCCAGTCGTAAGCCTTGGGGTTGTCGTGGGGAGGCACTCCTCCCATGCCCAGCAGATGGCGGAAATCCTTTTGCATGCCGCTTTCCTTTTCAAGAATCCGGCCATTCTACCAATTTCAGCGTAACTTCATCCCCACCTGGGTGATGCGCCCCCGTTCCATTTCCCTCACCACGAATTCCACACGCCCCTGGACAACACGATCTCCCACCACCGGCCGCCTGCGAAAAGCCCGGTCAAGATATGCCGACAGTCTCAGCCCGGCGGCTTCGGGCGGCGGCTCAAAGCCGTAAAGGAGGGCAAGGGCCGCCATGTCGGCGTCGCCGTTGAGGACGAAATCGCCGAAAAAGGCGCCGGGCGAAAGCTCTCCCGTGGAGGGGGAAGCGAACAGCCGGTTGAGCAGGACCTCGGCTTCCCGGGGCGCCGCCAGATAAAGGCTATCCCCCGCCTTCAGGCGGATGCCGCCCGACAGAAAAATGGCGCGGCCTGCGCGAATCAGCGTGGCGGGGAAAACGTTTTCCGGCAGGGGAAGGCGGCCCAGCTCCTGCCCTACCGCCGAACTGCCGGGAGCGAGGCGATAGCCCAACAGGTCCACGTCTACCGGGCCGTCGGCGCTGAATTCCACCCTTTGCATGGGCTCGGGGCTCGGAGGAACCTCCAGCCCCAGCCGGTGCGCCAAGGGGGCCAGCGTCCAGCCCTGCATCACCAGGGACATCAACACCACGAAGAATGTGACGTTGAAGTAGGCATGCGCATGCTCCAGGCCCGCCAGGAGCGGAAAGGTGGCGAGGATAATGGGAACCGCCCCTCGCAGTCCCACCCAGGCGATATAGACCTGTTCCCGGAGGGGAAAACGGTAGGGCAGGAGACACAGCCACACCGCGATGGGCCGCGCGACGAACATCAGCACCAGGGCGATCAGCATCGCCTGGGGGGCCACCGGCAGGAGGGCGCTGGGCGTCACCAGCAAGCCGAGCATGAGAAACATGCCGATCTGGCTCAGCCACGCCAGTCCGTCGTGAATCCGGCGGATGGAATCGGTGGCCCGCACCCGGCTGTTCCCCAGGACCAAGCCAGCCAGATAGATGGCGAGAAAGCCGCTGCCGCCGGCAAGGGAGGTGGCGGCGAAGAGGGAAACCCCTCCCCCAACCGTCAGGAGCGCGTATAAGCCCTGCTCCAGTTCGAGGCGGTTGACCACCCAGGCGATGGCCTTGCCGCCGGCCGCTCCCGCCGCCACCCCCAGGCCCATCTGGCGCAGGAATTCTCCCAGCATATTCCAGCCCAGTCCCTCCTGCCCGGCGGCAAGGGCCTCGATGAGCAACACTGTCAGCAGTACCGCCATGGGGTCATTGCTGCCGGATTCGATTTCCAGCGTCGCCCCCACTCGCTGCTTCAAGGCCATACCCTGATAGCGCAGGAGGGAAAACACCGCCGCCGCGTCAGTGGAACCGACGATGGCCCCCACCAGCAAGCCCTCCATCCAGCCGAACCCCAACACCCAGGCAGCGAACAAGCCCGTCACGAGGGAAGTGAGCGCCACTCCGATCGTGGCTAAGGACAGGGCGGGATAAAGGGCGACGCGAAAGGTTTCCACCCGGGTGCGCATGCCACCGTCGAAGAGGATGACCGCCAGGGCGAGGCTGCCGATGAGGTGGGCCGCCTGGAAGTTGCTGAAATGAATACCACCGGGGCCATCCTCCCCCGCCAGCATGCCGAGGAGCAAGAAGGCGAGGAGGAGGGGCATTCCCACCCGCGAAGAAGCGGCGCTGGCGAAGATGCTCAGCAGCAGCAGCACCGCCCCCAGGAGGATGACCTGGTTGGAGAAGTCCACGTCTTCCTCTTCATCCCGCCGCGATCAGGACATCGCACCCCGCCTCGTAGATCATGTGCTCGGTGTTGCTGCCCAGGAGCAGGCGCTCCAATTCGGACTGGCCGTGCTTCCCCATCACCAGCAGATCCGCGTCCCAGTCGCGCAGCTTGCGGTGGAGGACGGTGGCCACGTGGCCGTGCTCCACCTGGCCGACCACGGCGGGCGACGCCTCTCCCCCCTCGGCCAGGAAATCCCGCAGACGGTGGATGCTCTCCGTCGCCGCCGCATCCAGGTAATGCCTGAGGGCCTCGTCCTCGGCCACGGCGAAGCGTATCTTGCCCTCGTAGGGGGATTCGAACACGTGCAGCGCCAGGACCTCCGCCCCCGGCGCGACCCGGGAGGCCCATTCCATGGCGAGGCGGGACGCCTGGGAAAAATCCACCGCCACCACCACCCGCCGATAGGCGGCGCGGGGCTCATTCTTCACCACCAGCAGGGGACAATGCAGCTTGCGGGCCAATTTGTCGGCGGTGGAACCGAGAAAGATATCCTCGACAAAATTACCGCCATGGGCCCCCACCACCACCAAATCCGCCCCGTGGGCCGCATGGGTGGCAAACGTCTTGGCCGTCCGCCCCACCGCCACATGGCGGCGAACCGGCAGCCCGAAACGGCTCTCCAGCGCCGTCGCCGCCATCTCCAGCAGGCGGCCCCTCGTCTTCATCAGCGCGGCGTCGGCCTCCTCGTCGGAGAGGGCGGTCAAATATTCCACGGCTTTCAACGGTTGCGGATTGACCACGTGGAACAGTTCCAGGTTTTCCCCCAGGACTTGCGCCAGCATGGCGGCACGCACCTCGGCCCGCTCCGCGCGCTCGGAAAAATCAGTCCCCGCCACAATACGCCGTACTCCCTTCATGGTCCCTCCCCTTCCTGGCTTATCCACTGCGGCTCCCTCACCAATAAGACTCTCGAACGGCGGCATGGGTTCCTTGGCTTCCAGGCTGTTTGTCTTCGCTTCTTTCCGTAATACCATAGACCCCATAAGCCAAACAATGGGACACACCATGAAAAACCCCTTCCTCTCCAGGCTGACCTGGCTCGCCGTCGCCGTCATCGGCGCTGGCGCCGTCGGCGGCATCGCCCTCCACCGGGGCGAAAGCATCAACACCCTGTGGTTCATCGTCGCCGCTCTGTGCGTCTACGCCATCGCCTACCGCTTCTACGCCGCCTGGATCGCCGCCACGGTGCTGGTCACCGACGACCGCCGCGCCACCCCGGCGGAGCGCTTCGACAACGGCCGCGACTTCGTCCCCACCAACAAGTGGGTGGTGTTCGGCCACCACTTCGCCGCCATCGCCGGCCCCGGCCCTCTCATCGGCCCCACCCTGGCGGCCCAGTTCGGCTATCTGCCGGGCACCCTGTGGATACTCATCGGCGCCGTGCTGGGGGGCTGCGTCCAGGACATGACCATCCTCTTCTTCTCCACCCGCCGCGACGGCCGCAGCCTGGGCCAGATGGCCCGGGACGAGCTGGGCCCCATCGGCGGCGCGGCGGCCCTCACCGGCACCCTGATGATCATGGTGATCCTGATCGCGGTGCTGGGCCTGGTGGTGGTCAACGCCATGAAGCACAGCCCCTGGGCCACCTCCACCGTGGCCGCCACCATTCCCATCGCCATGATTGTCGGCCTCTACATGCGCAACATCCGCCCGGGGCGGGTACTGGAAGGCTCCCTCCTGGGGGTGGGCCTGCTCCTGGCGGCGGTGGCCGGCGGCGGCTGGGTGGACCATCACGAGACCCTGCGCGGGTTCTTTGACCACGAGGGCCTGACCCTGGCCTGGTTCGTCATCGCCTACGGCTTCATCGCCGCCGTCCTGCCCGTGTGGCTGCTGCTGGCGCCCCGGGACTACCTTTCCACCTTCATGAAGCTGGGCACCATCATCCTCCTGGCCATCGCCATCGTGCTCCTGCACCCGACGGTGAAGATGCCGGCCCTCACCCCCTTCATCGACGGCAGCGGCCCCATCTTCGGTGGCGCCCTGTTCCCCTTCGTCTTCATCACCATCGCCTGCGGCGCGGTGTCCGGCTTCCACGCCCTGATCTCCTCCGGCACCACGCCGAAACTGCTGGCCAACGAGCGGGACATCCCCATGATCGGCTACGGCGGCATGGTGCTGGAATCCTTCGTCGCCATCATGGCGATGATCGCCGCCACGGTGCTGGACCCCGGCGTCTATTTCGCCATCAACAGCCCGGCGGGCATCGTCGGCAAGGAAGCCATGGATGCAGTGGCGAAAATTTCCTCCTGGGGCTTCCCGGTGACCGTGGAGCAGATGGAATTCCTGGCGAAAGAAATGGGCGAGAAGACCCTCTTCGCCCGCACCGGCGGCGCCCCCTCCCTGGCGGTGGGCATGGCTTCCATCTTCGGCAGTGCCTTCGGCCAGGGCCTGCTGGCCCTGTGGTACCACTTCGCCATCATGTTCGAGGCGGTGTTCATCCTCACCACCCTCGACGCCGGCACCCGGGTGGGGCGCTTCATGCTCCAGGATTTCCTCGGCAACTTCTCCCCCAAGCTGGGGCAGACCTCCTGGTACCCCTCGGTGCTGCTCACCTCCGGCGTCATCGTCGCCGCCTGGGGCTATTTCCTCTACATCGGCGTCATCGACCCCAACGGCGGCGTCAACATCCTCTGGCCCCTGTTCGGCATCTCCAACCAGATGCTGGCGGCCATCGCCCTGTCGGTGGCCACCGGCATCCTGGTGAAGTCCGGCAAGCTGAAGTACGCCTGGGTCACCGGCCTGCCCCTGGCCTGGCTGGCGGTAGTCACCACCAGCGCGGCGTGGGAGAAGATTTTCAGCCCCGACCTGCGGGTGGGCTTCTTCGCCGCCGCCAACGACCTGGCCGACAAGCTCGCTGCCGGTGCCCTGCCGCCGGAGAAGGCCGCGGTGGCGCCCCAGCTGATCTTCAACCAGCAGCTGGACGCCTGGCTGACGCTGTTCTTCGTCGCCATGCTGTGGACCATCATCCTCGACATGCTGCGGGTCAGCGTCCGCCACCTCCAGGGCAAGGCGGTGCCGCCCCTGTCGGAATCGCCCCACGAGCCGTCGCGGCTGGTGGAAGACTGGGTGCGGGATTGAGATGAAGGCGCGGCTGCACGCCCTGTGGCGCATGATCCGCCGCCTTTCCGGCGACGACGCCTACGAGCGCTACCTGGCCCACCACGCCGCCGCCCACCCCGGCGAGCCTCCCCTGTCCCGCCGGGAATATTTCAAGCGGGAGCAGGAGCGGAAGTGGGGAGGAATCCGGCGCTGCTGCTGAAGCGGATGGCGCTCAGCGGAATTCGATGCCGAACCCGTCCTGCTTCGCCACCGCCTCCAGCCGCTGCTTCAGCTCGTCGCCGTAGATTTTGGTCCAGGAATCGTAGAAGTTGCCGGTTTCGGTCAGGATTTTCACCGTTTCCGCCAGGTAGCGCTTGCCCAGGGGCGAATCGTAGAAGGCCAGCAGCTGCTTCAGCTCCTCGGCGCTGAAGCGTTCGCCGTAGGCCTCCACGATGCGGTCCACGGGGCCGCCGGATTTCTCCACCACCTCCCGGGTGTAGGCGAGGATGGCCTGGTTCAGCTTCGCCATGGCTTCCTTGGCGGCGTCGGGGTTTTCCACCCGGATGGAGCGCACCAGCTTGGCCTTGAAGTTGTCCGCTGCGGCAGCGATGAAGAGCTGGTCGTAGCTAGTGCCGAAGGACTGGAGGCCGGCCTCCATCAGGCGCAGGATGTCCTGGCGCTTTTCCGGCGTCATGTCGTCGGCCTGGGCGCCAAGACAGGCCAGGGCCAGCAGCGCCGCCAGCAGGGTTCGTTTCATCATGGTCCGTGTCTCCCGTGAATAAGCGCCCCCATCTTACCATCCCTCTCCGCCGGGCCAAGGCTGTCTCCGGCACGGGTTTTTCTTTATCATGACAGCCCTTCCCACCCATCCCGCTGCCCATGCTCCCTGCCCTTTCCACCATCCTTGCGTCACCGCCTTTTCCGGAGGGCGGGCGATGAACATCGACGTGGTGGTCGTCGGCGGCGGCGCCGCGGGCATGATGTGCGCCGCCCAGGCCGGACGGCGGGGACGGCGGGTGCTGGTCATCGACCATGCCGCCAGGATCGGCGAGCGCATCCGCGTCTCCGGCGGCGGCAAATGCAACTTCACCAACCGCAGCGTCGGCCCGGAGAACTACCTCTCCCGCAACCCCCACTTCTGCCGCTCGGCCCTGGCCCGCTTCAGCCAGTGGGACTTCCTCGCCCTGGTGGAGGGACGCGGCATTCCCTACCACGAGCGGGACCACGGCCAACTGTTCTGCGACAACTCGGCCCAGGACATCGTCGCTCTCCTCAAGGACGCCTGCGACGATGCCGGGGTGCAATGGGCCAACCCCTGCACGGTAGCAAGCGTCGAACGGCTGGAAGGTAACGGGGACATGCCGCGCTTCGCCGTCGCCACCGACCGCGGCACTTTCCGCTGCCGCTCCCTGGTGGTCGCCAGCGGCGGCCTGGCCGCCCCCCAGCTCGGCGCCAGCCCCTTCGGCTATCGCCTGGCGGAGCAGTTCGGCCTCGGCGTCGTGCCGCCCCGGCCCGCCTTGGTGCCCCTGGCCCTGGCGCCGGAGACCCTCGCCGCCTTCAAGCCCCTGGCCGGCAACACCCTCGACGCCGCCACCTGGTGCGAGGCCTTCCCCGAGCGGCGCTTCCGCGAGAACGTCCTCCTCACCCACCGGGGCCTGTCCGGTCCCGCCATCCTCCAGGTGTCCAGCTACTGGCAGATGCAGGAGGGAAAGAAACGCCCCCTGGAAATCGACCTCCTGCCGGGGACGGACGCCCCCGCCTGGCTCGCCGACCATCGCCGCGGCAAGCTGCTGCTGTCCAACCTGCTGGCGGAACGGCTGCCTCGCCGCTTCGCCCACGAGTGGTGCGCCCTCCACGGCTGGAACCGGCCCCTCCACGACTTCGCCCAGAAGGAGCTGGAGGCCGTCGCCCGCGCCCTCCAGGGCTGGACCGTCTCCCCTTCCGGCACCCTCGGCTATGCCAAGGCCGAGGTCACCCTGGGCGGGGTGGACACGGACGGCCTGTCGTCGAAGACCATGGAGGCGAAAATGGTGCCGGGCCTGTTCTTCGCCGGCGAAGTGGTAGACGTCACCGGCTGGCTCGGCGGCTACAACCTCCAGTGGGCCTGGTCCTCGGGCTGGGTGGCCGGGCAGTTCGCCTGAGCGGGCCTAGGAAGCGGCGCGGCGCAGGGTTTCCAGCTCCACCCGTACCGAGCCGTCCTCCCCCGTCAGGAGGATTTCCCCTTCCTGGATGGTGGCCTGGAGGCGCATGGTGCGCCGGGCCATGGCCGCCAACTCCTGGGTGGCGGCGTAGGGCAGGTTGAACACCGTCAGGTTCGCCGCCCGGGCCAGCTTCGGCCCCACCTGGCTCCACCACAGTTCCGCCCCCCGCCCGCCGTAGGCATAGACCACCACCTGGGCGGCCCGGCCACAGGCCTTGAGAACGCGGCGTTCGTCCGGCAGCCCCACCTCGATCCAGCGCTCGACGGCGCCGGTCAGGTCACGCTGCCACAGGTCCGGCTCCTCCGTCTCGCTCAGCCCCTTGCCGAAGGCCAGGGCCTCGTCGGCGTTATGGGCGAAGGCCAGGAGCCGCACCATCATCCGCTCGTCGGTCTCCGACGGATGGCGGGCCAGGGTCAGGCTGTGGTCGCGGTAATAGTGGCGGTCCAGGTCGGCGATCTGGAGGTCGGCTTTGTAGACGGTGGCTTTGAGGGCCATTGAACATTTCCCCGTGAGATGAAAGGCGATTCCACGCCGAGCCGGTTTAAACTTGGCCCGTCCCGGCCCAGGGTGGCGATTATATTGGATATAACGGGCAACAGCTCTCCCTCGCCCCATTCCCCAGCCGAGTCCGTCACTGAAGACGACTTCGTTCAGTTAAATTGTTTCCCTCTGTCAAGGAATTACCCCTTAGCAGACGCCACCCCGGGGCCATCACTTTCCCCACCATGCCTACAGGAGACAACCATGAACCATCTCGTCACCCCCTTCGCCCACACTCCCGCCTTCGTCAACGCCCCCGAGCCGGACTTCCTCGCCCGCCGGGTGAACCGCTACTACCAGGAGCGGGTTCTCGACACCTGGGACGGCGGTCATATCATGCGCGGCCGCCACCCCGGCCCGGACGCCATCCACCTAAGCAGCAACGATTACCTGTCCCTGGCGCGGCATCCGAAGATTCTGCGGGCGTCGGCGGAAAAGCTGGTGGATGAGGGCAACGGCCTGCTGATGTCGGCGATTTTCCTCCACGGCGACAATCCCCTTCTCAACATGGAGCGGCGCCTGGCCAACTTCATGGGGGCCGAGTCCGGGGTGCTGTGCCAGTCTGGCTTCGCCGCCAACACCGGGCTGGTGCAGTCCATCGCCGACGAAAAGACCCCCGTCTACGTCGACATGATGGCCCACATGTCCCTGTGGGAAGGCATCCGCAGCGCCGGCGCCCGCCCCGTGGTGTTCCACCATAACGACGTCGAGCACCTGGAGCGCCAGGTGCTCAAATACGGCCCCGGGGTGATTCTGGTGGATTCGGTGTACAGCACCAACGGCAGCGTCTGCCCCCTGGCGGAGGTGGTGGACGTGGGCACCCGCCACGGCTGCGTGCTGGTGGTGGACGAATCCCATTCCCTCGGCACCCATGGCCGCCAGGGGGAAGGGATGGTGGAGGACCTGGGGCTGTCCCACAAGGTGCATTTCCGCACCGCCAGCCTGGCCAAGGCCTTCGCCGGACGGGCCGGCTTCATCGCCTGCTCGGAGCGCTTCAGCGAATATTTCAAGTTCGAATCGAACCCGGCGATTTTCAGCTCCACCCTGCTGCCCCACGAGGTGGCCGGGCTGGAGGCCACCCTGGAGGTGACCCGGGAGGAGCACTGGCGCCGCCTCGCCCTACGCGCCAACGCCGCCTACCTGCGGGAGCGCCTGGACGAGCTGGGCTACAACCTGAACGGCAGCCAGTCCCAGATCATCGCCCTGGAATCAGGCACGGAGCGGCAGACCATCGTGCTACGGGACGCCCTGGAAGCGCGGGGGATTTTCGGTTCGGTGTTCTGCGCCCCGGCGACGCCGAAAAACCGCTCCCTGATCCGGCTGTCGATCAACGCCACCCTGACGGAAGAGGAGCTGGAGCGCATCGTCGACGCCTGCCGCGACATCCGCGGCGAGGTGGACATGGCCAACTGGGCCTCAACCCGGCGCAAGGCCGCCCGCGGCGACGCCCTGCCCCATAGCGACGCGGCCTGACGGCGAGGGGGCGGCGCCTAGGCGAAGGAGGCGCTGCTTTCCTTGTCCAGCCACACCAGGAAAGCGTTGTAGGGAATGACCGTGCCCAGCTGGAAGCCGGCCGGGTTCGGCACCACGGCGTAGTAGTACCACTCCCGCCCCTTGAGTTCCGTGGCGGGGTAGAGGCACGACTGCCAGTCGCAGTCGGGGCCGTACTCGCCCCCCGTTTGCCAGAAATAGGGCACCATCCGGTTGCTCTTCAGGGCGCTGAGGAGGGGCGGCGGCGCCGCCTGGTCGTAGGCGATCTCGTAGTGGGAAAGCATATCCTCCTCGGTCTGGACGATGAGCAGGCTCGCCACGCCGTCCGCATCCAGCATCAGGATGCCTTCCGGCAAGGCCGTCAGGTAGAACTCGACGATATCCAGCCGGTTGCATATCTGGCGGAATTCCTCGGCGAAGGCCGGGTCCCGCAGGAAGGTGTGGGAGCCCAGGGCCAGGGTATCCATCACCGTCCGCCCCAGGCTCTCGAAATAGGCCAGCTGCAGGTCCACGATGGCCCGGTTGAGGACGGGAATGACGTCCGGGTCCTGCTTGAGGATGAAGCGGTCGATCAGGCCCTGGTTGAAGGCCTGCACCGCCACCTTCTCGTCCGCCTTGCCCGTCAGCAGCACTTTTTTCAGGGTCGGGTTGTCGAGGCGGCGGCACAGCTCCAGGCCGTCGATCTCGGGCATGTCGTAGTCCACCACCACCACCGACACCTGTTCGAACCGATGCTCGTTGTGGACTTCCCGGGCGATGGCGTCGAGGTTGAGGTCGATGACGTGGTGGGAAAAGGGCAGTTCCTCCCCGTGGCGGGACACGGAAAAGAAGCGTTCCGCCAGGGACGGCTCGGCGGGCGCGCCGTTCAGCACCGCCAGGGCTTCCGCCGGGGAATCGTAGAGACGGTAGGCGAGACCGGCGTCGAGCTGCAGGCTCAGGTTGGCCAGGAAATCGGGGCTGTCGTCGATGAAAATTACCGTGGTCGGGAAATAGAACGGCGGGATTTCATTTTGCCGCATCAACCGCTTGCCGCAGGAAAGGTTAAAACGAACTCGCTGAACTCGCCCACCGTCGACTCGCATGAAATACTCCCACCAAACGCTTGCATGACGCTCTGGCAGTACGCCAGACCGATACCGGCACCCGAACCGTCGTCGTGGCCCAAGGACCAGGCGTAGAACCGGGTGAAAATGTGCGGCAGCACGTGGGGCGGGATGCCCGGCCCCGTATCGCGGAAAATCAGCCGCCCGCCCACCGACGACGATTCCAGCCGGATGGCGATCTGCCCCTTGCCTGCCTTGGTGACATGATAGACCGCATTCTTGAGCAGGTTGAATAGCACGTGCACCATCATCAACTCGTTGCCGCGGAAAATGAAGTCCTGCCCCCGCTCCCACGTCACCAGGCGCCGCTCCCGTTCCGAGGCGAAAGGATAGCGCCGCAGGGCCGTCTCGACGCAGGACGCCATGGAACAGGGAGCGAAATTTTCCTCCCGGAAGCCGAAGGGCTTGGTGTTCATCAACAGCATGTCGATGGCGGTGTTGGAATAGTCCGCCTCCCCCTCGATGCGCTCCAGCACCCCGGCCATGGACGCCAGGTGCGCCTCCCGCAGCGGCTCCACCGGCAGGCCTTCCTCCCGGGCCTGGCGATAAGCGTCCAGCAGGGCGGGCAGGTGCTGCTTCAGCCCCGCCGCCCCGGCCTTGATGCCCAGGAGGGGCGTGCGCAACTCATGGGCCACGGTGCTGGCGGCGGTCAGCATGGCCCGCAGGCGCTCCCGCTTCACCACCTCCGAGCTGTAGTTCGCCGCCGCGCCGATGACGATGATGAACAGGTAGATGGGCACATGCTCCAGGCTGACGGACTCCAGGTGGGGTCCCGCCGTCGTCAGGCTGTAAGCCAGCCAGGCCAGGCCGATTCCTACCACGCTCTGGATGAACAGATTCAACCAGTCCAGCAGCAGCACCATCAGGAAGGCCGCCGCCAGGGCGGACAGCAGCCAGACGCTGTCGCCGTTGTTCTTCAGCAGCATGAAGGTGAAGAAGAACGGCAGGGCGAAGAGAACGGCCAGATACCAGTAACCCGCCAGATAGGGACGCAGTCCCTTGGGCCAGTATTTCGCCAGCATCACCGGCACGAACAGGGCGCTGCCGAATAGCCGCAGGGGCAGGTTCTCGTAGGGCTGGGGGAAAAGGTCGTGCCAAATGAAGTAATAGAGGGGGAAGCCCACCACCGCCACCAGCCCGAAGGGCAGGAAGCGCGGCTCGAAATACAGCACGCTGCGCTCCACGGTGGCGTAGGCCCGTTGCGCCAGGTTCTTGACTCCCTCCATCATCGCGTATCGCTCGTTTCGGCTTGCCTCGAAAATGCCACTTTACCCCGGCGGGGGGCAGAAAAAAACCGCCGCAAAAAAGAACCCCCCGTCGAAGCGGGGGGTCGTTTTACTGCCGGGTTTCGCCACCTAGAACGGAATATCGTCCTCGAAGTCGTCGAACTCGCCGCCGCTCTTGGCCGGGGCGCTACCGCCGCGGGAGCCGCCGGACGCGCCGCCGGACGAACGTCCGCCGCCCCCTTCGACCACCTCGAAGGCATTGCCGCCGCCACCGCGGCCACCCAGCATCTGCATCTTGTCGGCGACGATTTCGGTGGTGTAGCGGTCCTGCCCTTCCTTGTCCTGCCACTTGCGGGTTTGCAGGCGGCCTTCCACGTAGACCTGGGAGCCTTTCTTCAGGTACTCGCCGGCGATTTCCGCCAACTTGCCGAAGAAGGCCACCCGGTGCCACTCGGTGCGCTCCTGCTTCTCGCCGCTCTTGTCCTTCCAGGTGTCGGTGGTGGCCAGGGTGATGTTGCAGATGGCGTCGCCGCTGGGCATGTAGCGGGTTTCGGGATCGCGCCCCAGGTTGCCGATAAGAATCACTTTGTTGACGGATGCCATTACATTTCCTCGATCAGTTTCATTGCCTGGGCCTCATCCCAGCGGTGCATGTCCACCTTGAGATAGGCCGCCCCCTCTTCCGGGACCACCGCCGCGTCCCGCACGCCTTCCAGCGCCAGCAGGCGGCGGGTGATGTCCGCGGCGTCGCCGTGGCGCACGGCCTCGATATGATACATCTTCGTCCGCACCGCCGGCGGCTTTTTCATGGTCAGGGCCAGGCCGAACCAGACCAGCATCAGGCAGCCGCCGAAGACGAACACCGCCAGGGGGCCGAAATGGCTGGAGAGCAGGCCGCCCACGGCGCCACCGGTGAAAAGCCCCAGGGACTGGGAGGTATTATACACGCCCATGGCGGTGCCCTTGGAGCGGGCCGGCGCCACCTTGGAGATGATGGAGGGCAGGGACGCCTCCAGGATGTTGAAGGCGGTGAAGAAGGCCAGCAGCAGGGCGACGATGCCCCAGAAGTGGCTGAAGGCCTCCAGCATGCCGAACTCCACCGCCACCAGCAGGCCCACGGCGAAGACGAAAATCTCCTTCAGCTTGGCTTTTTTCTCGCCGACGATGATGGCCGGCACCATCAGGGCGAAGGCCACCACCATCACCGGCAGATACACCTGCCAGTGGTGCTCCTCGTCCAGGCCGCCGGTGCTCTTGAGGGCGAAGGGAATCACCACGAACATCGCCATCTGGGCGGCGTGGAGGGCGAAAATGCCGAAGTTGAGACGCAGCAGCTGGGTATCCCGCAGCACCTCCTTCAGCCGCGCCGGCTTGGCCTCGGCATCGGAGTGGAAATGGCTTTCCTTGGGGTCGGGAATCACTTTCGCCACCACCGCCACCGCCAGCAGGGCCAGCACCCCGGTGAGATCGAAGATGCCGGGCACGCCGATCCACTGGTAGAGGGCGGGACCCGCCACCAGGGAGACGGCGAAGGTCAGGCCGATGGTGGAGCCGATCATGGCCATGGCGTGGGTGCGGTGCTCCTCCCGGGTCAGGTCCGCCAGGAGGGCGGTGACGGCGGCGGAGATGGCGCCGGCGCCCTGGATGGCCCGTCCGAGGATGATCAGGTTGAGGTCGTGGGCCGCCCCGGCGATGAAGCTGCCCAGGGCGAAGAGGGCGAGGCCGAAATAAATCACCCGCTTGCGCCCCCAGCGGTCCGCCGCCATGCCGTAGGGCAGCTGCAGGCACGCCTGGGTCAGGCCGTACATGCCCAGGGCCAGGCCCACCTTGGCATGGTCCGTGCCGCCGGGCAGGCCCTCGGCGTAAATGGCGAAAATCGGCAGGATCAGGAACAGGCCCAGCATGCGCAGGCCGAAAATGCCGGCGAGGCCGAAGGTGGCGCGTTGTTCCAGGGGGGTCATTTTGTCGCTGGTTTGCATTCCGTTGGAAGCCGGGGTGGTTGAAGAAGCCGACTATTTTAGCAGGCTATCCTTGCATTAAGCTGTCGAATCGGCGGCGGGCGGAAAAGCGCTGCCGGCGAAGGCCGGATTGCGTTCCCTCTGCGCAAGCATCCTCATTCTCGCCCCGACGCGCCGACCTCTTTTCACTCTTCCGACAGCCGCAGAATTACCTCACCGTTCCAAATACCATACCCCTGCCCCGATTTGAGCTCCCCCCCCAAAATTCCGTATAGTAGCGGATTGGCCTTTTCCCCCTGAGCAGCACCATGCACTACATCAAAATCCGCGGCGCCCGCACCCACAACCTGAAGAACGTCAACCTGGACATTCCCCGGGACCAGCTGGTGGTGGTCACCGGCCTGTCCGGTTCCGGCAAGTCGTCCCTGGCTTTCGACACCCTCTACGCCGAGGGGCAGCGGCGCTACGTGGAATCCCTCTCCGCCTACGCGCGGCAGTTCTTGCAGCGGCTGGAGAAGCCCGACGTGGACGCCATCGAGGGCCTGTCTCCGGCCATTTCCATCGAGCAGAAGGCCACCAGCCACAACCCCCGCTCCACGGTGGGGACGGTGACGGAAATCCACGACTACCTGCGCCTGCTCTACGCCCGCGCCGGGGACCCCTACTGCCCGGACCACAACATCCTGCTGGCCGCCCAGAGCGTGTCCCAGATGGTGGACGCGGTGCTGGAACTGCCGGAAGAAACCAAGCTGATGATCCTGTCGCCGGTGGTGGCGGAGCGCAAGGGCGAGTTCGTGGACCTGTTCGACGAACTGCGGGCCCAGGGCTTCGTGCGCCTGCGGGTGGACGGGGAAACCTACGAGATCGATTCGGTGCCCAAGCTGGCCAAGACCCACAAGCACAACATCGACGTGGTGGTGGACCGCATCAAGCTGCGACCGGACCTCAAGCAGCGCCTGGCGGAGTCCTTCGAGACCGCCCTGCGCCTGTCCGACGGCAAGGCGGTGGCCCTGGAAATGGACTCCGGCCGCGAGCACCTGTTCTCCGCCAAGTTCGCCTGCCCGGTGTGCAACTACTCCCTGCCGGAGCTGGAGCCGCGCCTGTTCTCCTTCAACAACCCCATGGGCGCCTGCCCCAAGTGCGACGGCCTCGGGAGCATCACCTTCTTCGACCCCAAGCGCATCGTCGCCTTCCCCCACATGTCCCTGGGCAGCGGCGCCATCAAGGGCTGGGACCGGCGCAACCAGTTCTATTTTCAGATGCTGCAGGACATGGCCAAGCACTACGGCTTCGACATCGAGCTGCCCTTCGAGGAGCTGCCCGAGGACGTGCAGCAGGCCATCCTCTACGGCAGCGGCAAGGAGGCCATTGAGTTCCGCTTCATCAACGACCGCGGCATCGTCTCCAAGCGCAGCCACCCCTTCGAGGGCGTGGTGCCCAACCTTGAGCGGCGTTACCGGGAGACGGATTCCACCGCCGTGCGGGAGGAACTGGCCAAGTTCCTCAACGCCCAGCCCTGCCCCGAGTGCGAGGGCGCCCGCCTGCGGCGGGAAGCCCGCCATGTGAAGGTGGGCGGCAAGACCATCCACGAGGTGAGCCACCTGCCCCTGAAGGAGGCCCTGCGCTTCTTCGACCTGCTCCAGTTCACCGGCCACCGCCAGACGGTGGCGGAGAAGATCGTCAAGGAAATCGCCGACCGCCTGGTGTTCCTCAACAACGTCGGCCTGGACTACCTGATGCTGGACCGCTCCGCCGACACCCTGTCCGGCGGCGAGGCCCAGCGCATCCGCCTGGCGTCGCAGATCGGCTCCGGCCTCACCGGCGTGATGTACGTCCTGGACGAGCCCTCCATCGGCCTCCACCAGCGGGACAACACCCGCCTCCTCAACACCCTCAAGCGCCTGCGGGACCTGGGCAACAGCGTGATCGTGGTGGAGCACGACGAGGAGGCCATCATGGAGGCCGACTACATCGTCGACATCGGCCCCGGCGCGGGGGTCCACGGCGGCACCATCGTCGCCCACGGCACCCCGGCGGAAGTGAAGGCCAACCCGGATTCCCTCACCGGCCAGTACCTGTCCGGCAAGAAGAAAATCCAGGTGCCGAAAAAACGCCACGCCCCGGACCCCAAGCGGGTCCTGACGCTGAATGGCGCCGCCGGCAACAACCTGAAGCAGGTGAACCTCAAGCTGCCGGTGGGGCTGCTGGTGTGCGTCACCGGGGTATCCGGCTCGGGCAAGTCCACCCTCATCAACGACACCCTTTACCCCGCCGTGGCCCGCCACCTCTATGGCAGCACCACGGAGCCCGCGCCCTTCGAGGAAATCCAGGGCCTGGAGTTCTTCGACAAGGTGATCGACGTGGACCAGAGCCCCATCGGCCGCACGCCCCGCTCCAACCCGGCCACCTACACCGGCCTCTTCACCCCCATCCGCGAGCTCTTCGCCGGCACGCCCGCCTCCCGGGAGCGGGGCTACGGCCCGGGCCGCTTCTCCTTCAACGTCAAGGGCGGCCGCTGCGAGGCCTGCCAGGGGGACGGCGTGATCAAGGTGGAAATGCACTTCCTGCCCGACATCTACGTCCCCTGCGACGTATGCAAGGGCAAGCGCTACAACCGGGAAACCCTGGAAGTCCAGTACAAGGGCAAGAACATCCACGAGGTGCTGGAAATGACCGTGGAGCAGGCCCACGAGTTCTTCGAGGCGGTGCCCGCCGTGGCCCGCAAGCTCCACACCCTGCTGGACGTGGGCCTGGGCTACATCACCCTCGGCCAGAGCGCCACCACCCTCTCCGGCGGCGAGGCCCAGCGGGTGAAGCTGGCCTTGGAGCTATCCAAGCGGGATACCGGCCGCACCCTCTACATCCTGGACGAACCCACCACCGGCCTGCACTTCGCCGACATCCAGCTCCTGCTGGACGTGCTCCACCGCCTGCGGGACCACGGCAACACAGTGGTGGTGATCGAGCACAACCTGGACGTCATCAAAACCGCCGACTGGCTCGTCGACCTGGGGCCCGAGGGCGGCGACGGCGGCGGCCGCATCATCGCCGAGGGCACGCCGGAGGACGTGGCGGAGAACGCCATCAGCTATACGGGACAGTATCTGAAGCCGCTGCTGAAACGCTAAACGGAGGCGTCCGCGCCAGGCGGACCCGGGGGGTGTGGCCCAGGACCAGCGTGGCCACGTTCTGCACGGGCTCCCCAGACGTGATACCCTTGCGCCAAACAACATAAACACCCCGGGGACATTCATGCATTCCATCACCATCAGCGAGATCGGCGTCTTTCTGGTCGAGCCTTCCGGCGTTCAGGCCCAATTCATCACCCGGCGACTGGAAGAACTGGGCGTCATCCGCATCAAGACCTTCGGCGACGCCCAGAGCGCCCTGGCGGAAATGCGCCGCCAGCCGCCCGACCTGGTAATCAGCAGCCTCCACCTGCCGGATATGAGCGGCGCCGAACTGGTGCAGGCCATGCGCAGCGACGAGCAGCTGCGGGAAACCGCCTTCATTCTGGTCTCCAGCGAAACCAAGCCTCACTACCTGGAGCCGGTGCGCCAGGCAGGCGCCTGCGCCATCCTGCCCAAGCCGGTGGAAACCGCCACCCTGCGCACGGCCCTCCTCGCCTCACTCGACTACCTCCAGCCCAACACCCTCAAACTGGACGTTTCGGGCATCGACCTGGAAAGCCTGCGGGTGCTGGTGGTGGACGACAGCCGCAGCGCCCGTGCCTTCATCCGCCGGGTGCTGGAGAACCTGGGCATCGTCAACATCACCGAGGCCGAGAACGGCCGCCAGGCGGTGGAAATCATCAACGAAGGCTACTTCGACCTGGTGGTGACCGACTACAACATGCCGGAAATGGACGGCCGGGAGCTGACCGAATTCATCCGCACCAAGAGCTGGCAGGGCTCCCTGCCCATCATGATGGTGTCCAGCGAACAGGACCAGGAACGCCTCGCCGCCGTCCAGCAGGCCGGGGTGTCCGGCATCTGCGACAAGCCCTTCGAGCCCGCCGTGGTCAAGGACCTGATCGAGCGCATGCTGGCGGTGTAGCCCACGAGCGGGGAGGCCAGGCCGGCCCCTTCCTTTGGAAAATCCCCCCCGACTGCTATAACTCACTACACGGCAAGCGCGCATTCCCGCGCCGCCCGCCTTACCGTCCACACGATCCCGAACCACCCCCGCCGCCCGATGTCCCCGACGCGGCACGCCGAAGCAGGCGTCGAGGCGGCTCCCTTTGCACGAAGGAGAAGGCCATGGATATTCCCACCCAACGCACCATCGCCCGCAACGCCGCCTGCGCCCTGGTCGCCGCCGCCCTGACGGCGGGGTGCGCCACCGAAGGAGGCGGCTATTCATCGGGAGGCTCCAGCCCGGCCAGACAGGCCGCCATCGGAGGCGCCATCGGCGCGGTGGCCGGCAACGTGGTCGGCTACCTCGCCAACCGGGACCGCACCACCGTCACCGTCGTCGGTGCCCTGGTGGGTGCCGGCATCGGCTATTGGAAAGGCCTGCAAAGCGACCACAGGCTGAAGCAGGCGGAAGATTCGTCGCGGGAAATCGCCGACGTGCAAGCCAAGAGCCGTTATCCCTACGAGAGCCCCAAACTCCAGGCGCGGGAGTCCGACGACAAGGGCCGCGCCACCTTCGACAAGCTGGAAACCCCCATCCCTTACGACGCGGTGAAGAACCACTCGGCGGACGCCAGCCAGGTGCTGCGCAAACTGGGCGCCCTGGCGGCCCGCAACGAATCGGCGGTGCATATCTACGCCCCGACCCAGGAGGCACGGGATTACATGGCGGCGGAAATCCTACGGGGGGCGGCCGGCGAGCAGATCAGTATCCGCAGCAGCGCCAGCAAGGAAACCAAGGTGGTCATCGGCAGCGTGCCGTCCACCTGAGCAGCCCAGCCGTTTCAACTTTTCTCCTGGGCGCGGCGGGTTCTCCGCCGCGCCTTTTCATGCCGCCGGGGCGGTTGCAGGCGTGCCGCCGCAGGCGCAGAATGAGTGAAACAAAACCATAACACTTACACGCGGCGGAGGACTCCATGTCTCACAAGCACCCCATCATTGCGGTGACCGGCTCGTCAGGCGCCGGCAGCGAGCCGGTGATGTCGGCATTCAAGCATCTGTTCTGGCGGGAGAAGGTCACGGCGGCGGTGGTGCAGGGAGACGGCTTCCACCGCTACGACCGGGAGGCGATGAAGGCGGCGGTCAAGGCTTCCCTCCAGGCCGGCAAACGGCCCATCACCCATTTCGGCCCCGAGGGCAACCTGCTGCCGGAGCTGGAAGCGCTGATGGTGGAGTACGGCAAGAAGGGCAGCGGCAAGAGCCGCCACTACATCCACTGCGAGGCCGACGCCGCCGAACACGGCCAGCCCCCCGGCACCCTCACCCCCTGGGCGCCCCTGCCCGACAATACCGACCTGATGCTTTACCAGGGGTTGCACGGCGGCTACGTCGGGAAAGAGGCGGACATCGCCCGGCACGTGGACCTGCTCATCGGCGTCACCCCCATCGTCAACCTGGAGTGGATTCAGAAGCTCCACAAGGACATCAACGACCGGGGTTATTCCCGCGAAGCCATCACCCACGTCATCCTGGAGCGGATGCACGACTACGTCCACCACATCACGCCCCAGTTCTCCCGTACCCATATCAACTTCCAGCGGGTGCCGGTGGTGGACACCTCCAACCCCTTCATCGCCCGGGACGTGCCCAACCTGGACGAGAGCCTGATGGTGATCCGCTTCCGCTACCCGAAAGGGGTGAATTTTCCCTACCTGCTGGAAATGCTGCACGACTCCTTCATGTCCCGCCCCAACACCCTGGTGGTACCCGCAGGCAAGGCCCTGCAGGCGATGGAGGTGATTTTCGGCCCCCTCCTCCACGAGCTGATGGAAAGGCGGCGGGCCGCCAAGAAAGGCTAGGTCCTCAGGCGGCGTCCTTGCCGCAGCACTGCTTGTATTTCTTGCCGCTGCCGCAGGGACAGGGGTCGTTGCGCCCCACCTTGGGCTCCTGCCGCCGCGCGGTGGCCGGCTTGGCGCGGTAGGACCGCCAGAAGCGGTAAATGGCCCCCACGGCGTTGGGCAGTTCCTCCTGGGCCTCGGCCAGGGCCTGTTGCTCTTCCTTGGGGGACATCCACTTGTCGCCGTGCTTGAGGGTGTCCTCCTTGAGGAGGCCGTTGAGGAGGAAGAATACTTCCATCTTGTCGGTCAAGTCCTCGCTGTACTCCCCCGCCGCCTCGAACCAGTTGCTCTCCCCCATCTGGGAACCGTAGACGTAGCCGTCGCACCAGGAACCGTAATCCAGTTCTTCCGGGTCGTCCTCGAAACCGTAGAGGATGAGGTCGAAATCCTCCCGCGCCTCCAGGGCGGCGGCGATGCTGCGGTAGAACTTCAGCACCAGGGCCTCGGCCTCTTCCTTCCGGGCCGGGGTGTCGTAAGCCGGCGCCTCGCCCAGGGCCTCGGGCAGCCAGACCGACGCGGGAATCTCCTCCGGCCCGCTGGCCACGGCGCAGAGGAAGCCCTGGAGCACGTCCAGGGTCATCGCCTCGTCCTTGAACATCTCTTCGGCCAGCAGTTCTTCCAGCCGGTCCAGGTCCTGGTCGGTAAATTGGTTTTCCATGAATTTTCCTTTAACGGCGCCCTTTCGGGGCGGGTTTGTGTCGGCGGGGGGCGGGCCCGGAGGAACGCGGCCGCCGCGTGTCCTTGTCGGGTTCCCGGCCGGCGCCGGCGGGCTGCCAGGCTGGCACCAGGCATTTCTTGGCGTTGCCGATGAGGTCGGCGCGGCCCATTTTCTTCAGGGTCTCCCGCAGCAGGGGCCAGTTTTCCGGGTCGTGGTAACGGAGGAAGGCCTTGTGCAGCTTGCGCTGCCGCGCGCCGAAGGGCACCGGCACTTCCTCGCTCTTGCGCGTCACCCGCTTCAGGGGGTTGCGGTGGCTGTGGTACATGGCGGTGGCCAGGGCCATGGGCGTGGGGAGGAAGGTCTGCACCTGATCCGGGCGGAAATCGTTGGCCTTGAGCCACAGGGCCAGGTTGAGCATGTCCTCGTCGGTGGTGCCGGGATGGCCGCCGATGAAGTAGGGAATCAGGTACTGCTCCTTCTTCGCCTCCCGGGAATAGGCGTCGAACAGCTCCTTGAAGCGGTAGTAGGTGTCGATGCCCGGCTTCATCATTTTCGACAGGGGCCCCGCCTCGGTATGCTCGGGGGCGATCTTGAGGTAGCCCCCCACATGGTGGGCCGCCAGCTCCCGCACGTATTCCTTGGAGCGCACCGCCAGGTCGTAGCGTACGCCGGAGCCGATCAGCACCTTCTTGATGCCCCGCAGGGCCCGGGCCTTGCGGTAGAGGGACACCAGGGGCCCGTGGTCGGTGCCCATGTTGACGCAGATATCCGGATAGACGCAGCTCAAGCGGCGGCAGGCGGACTCGATGTTCGGGTCCTTGCACTTCAACCGGTACATGTTGGCGGTGGGGCCGCCCAGGTCGGAGATGATGCCGGTGAAGCCGGGGGTCTTGTCCCGCACCTCCTCCACCTCCCGCAGCACCGAGGCCTCGGAGCGGCTCTGGATAATGCGACCCTCGTGCTCGGTGATGGAGCAGAAGGTGCAGCCGCCGAAACAGCCGCGCATGATGGCGACGGAAAAACGGATCATCTCCCAGGCGGGAATCTTCGCCTCGCCGTAGGCCGGGTGGGGCCGGCGGGCGTAGGGCAGCTCGTACACCCGGTCCAGCTCCTCGGTCTCCAGGGGAATGGGCGGCGGGTTGACCCACACGTCCCGGTCGCCGTGGGCCTGGACCAGGGCCCGGGCGTTGCCGGGGTTGGACTCCAGGTGCAGCACCCGGGAGGCATGGGCGTAGAGCAGGGGGTCGGCCTTCACCTGTTCGTAGGAAGGGAGGCGGACCACGGTGTGCTGTCGGTCGGGTTTATTCCCCTCTCCCGCAGGCGGGAGAGGGGCTAGGGGAGAGGGAAGGCGTGACGGCGAAGCCGCAGAGGGAAAACCCATCCCCACCGCCAATCGGATGGCTTCCAGTACCGCCTCGGTTTCCTGCAACACCTCATTGTTCCAGAACCGCAACACGCGAATACCTTCCTGTTCGAGGTATTTCGTACGCTCAGTGTCGTATGCCACTTGTTCCGCGTGCTGCCCACCGTCCAACTCGATATTCACCTTCTTCTCAGGACAGTAGAAATCCAGGATATAGCGTCCAACCGGATGCTGGCGGCGGAACTTCAGACCGAAAAAGCGCTTTGCGCGCAGGACTCCCCACAACAAGCCTTCGGCGTCAGTTTGATGGGTGCGCAGTTCGCGGGCGAAAGCGAGAATGTCCACCTGCAAGGGTTTGACGGGATAACGGGTTTTTCCCTCTCCCCCAACCCCTCCCCCGCCTGCGGCGGCTGAGACGGCTTCGCCGCCACGCCTTCCCTCTCCCCCAACCCCTCCCCCGCCTGCGGGGGAGGGGAGCGTGTCGTCGACGTCGGATGAATCGAGTTCTCTCCACCCCTCCCCCGGCAACCACCCTTTCGGCCGCATGAAGGCCGTCCCCCGCAGGTCGGTAATGTCGCCGATCTTCTCGCCCTTCGCCAGGCGGTGGGTCAATTCCACCAGGGCCCGTTCGGCGTTGCCGAACAGCAGCAGGTCCGCCTTGGCGTCCGGCAGCACCGAGCGGCGCACGGTGTCGGACCAGTAGTCGTAGTGGGCGATGCGGCGCAGGCTCGCCTCGATGCCTCCCAGCACCACGGGCACGTCCGGGTAGGCCTCGCGGCAGCGCTGGGAATAGACCAGCACCGCCCGGTCGGGGCGCCTGTTTCCCTCGCCTCCGGGGGTATAGGCGTCGTCGGAGCGGATTTTTCGCTCGGAGGTGTAGCGGTTGACCATGGAGTCCATGTTCCCCGCCGTGACGCCGAAATACAGGGTAGGACGGCCCAGGGCCTTGAAGGCTTCCGCCGACTGCCAGGCGGGCTGGGCGATGATGCCGACGCGGAAGCCCTGGGCCTCCAGCAACCGCCCCACCAGGGCCATGCCGAAGCTGGGATGGTCGATATAGGCGTCTCCCGTGACCAGGATCACGTCGCAGGCGTCCCAGCCCAGGGCGTCCATCTCCTGCCGGCTCATGGGCAGGAAAGGGGCGGTACCGAAGCGTTTGGCCCAGTGGGGGCGATAGGAGAAGAGGGGTTTGGCGGCTTCCATCAGGGGGGGTATTGTACGCGAGGCGGCGGGGGACCACTATGGACCCGATGGCAGGGTGGAGGTTCCCCGCTACAATAGTCCCATGTCTGACGAACCCTGGCTCGCCCCCCAAGCCGTCATCCGCGCCACCCAGGTGCTGGACTCCTTCGAGCGCCTCCTCGGATGGCCCCTTATCCCCCGCCAGGGCAACCCGGCGGCCGACGCCCGGGCCCTGTTCGACGCCCCCTTCCCCGTCCTGGCCCACGGCACCCAGGCCGACCCCGTCCTCGACTACGGCAACCGCGCCGCCCTCGCCCTGTGGGAAATGGACTGGCCCCGCTTCACCACCACCCCCTCCCGCCTGACGGCGGAACCGGACAGCCGCGCCGCCCGGGAAAAAATCCTGCAGACGGCGGCGCAACAGGGCTACGTAGCCCACTATTCCGGCGTGAGGATTTCCGCCACGGGCAGGCGCTTCCGGGTGGAGGAACTGATCCTGTGGCGGGTCGCCGACGGCGACGGCAAGCGTGCCGGCCTGGCGGCCACCTTCCCCCGTTGGGAGTTCCTTCAGCCTTAGCCGGCCTGGAATGTCGGGGGTGCCGGTCGGACCCAGAACCCGCCCTCCAAGGGGAAAGAATCCGCCCGCCGCCACCTGCGCGGCGAATTGCCTATAATCGGCTTACAACACCCCTAACCGAGGAGGAGACCCCATGAGCGAGGCGATGGAACCGCAAGCGGAAGCCCCGGCCCAGCCGGAGGCGAAGAAGAAACTGGCCCTGCAGGCCATCAAGCTCAACTCGACGGTAATCGCGGCCATTGTCGGCGTGGTGGCGGTGGTGGCCATGGCGGCGTGGAAAAGCCTGGCGGTTTCCGCCGTGGAGGAGCGCCTGACCGCCGAAAAAGCCCAGGCGGTGAAACAGGCCCAGGCCAGCGCCGCCAAAGCCGTCGAGGACGGCAAGAAAGCCGTGCTGGCAGCCCGGCGCGACGCCCTGCTCCTCATGGCCCGCCCCCTGTCCTGGGCCCTGCGGGACTTGGTGATGGCGGACAACCAGGCCCAAATCGACAGCTACATCGGCGACCTGGTCAAGCAGCCCGGCTTCGACCGCATCGTGCTTGCCCGCACCGACGGCTCCATCGCCCTCGCCAGCGACCGCAAGCTGGTCGACGGCAAGCTGGAAGCGATCTATCCGCCGGCGGTGAGCGCCGTCCAGGGGCCGACGGTGCTGGATGGCGAGGGGGGAAAGATGATCCTGGCGGTGCCGATCATGGGACTGTCGGAAAAGCTGGCGCTGCTGGTCCTGAGCTACGATCCGGCGGCAGCCCCGCCGACGGCCCCAGCCACGGCGCCACCGGCACCGCAGTAGCCTCTCGAACCCAAGCCCGCTTTTCAGCGGGCTTTGTTTTCCCAGCGGTAGCCCCGCGCCGCCACCCCCTGCTGGAGGAAGGCGGCCGCTTCGTTCACCCGGGGACGGCTGCCCTTGACGCCGAACTCGATGCGCCGCTCGCCGCCTTCCCCCAAGTGGGGCAGGCTGGAAAAGCGTACGTCGGGGTAGCGGGCGACGAAGTCCTCCATCAGGTCGATGAGAAAGCTCTCGCTGACGTCGAAAACGGTGAACAGGGTCTCGGTTTCCGGCGCCAGGTCGCGCAGGCCGGGATAGCGATTGTCCAGCACCCATTCCATCATCGGCCACGCCATCTGGGGAAAGCCGGGGAGGAAATGGTGGCCCTTGAGATAGAAGCCCGGCACCCGGTTCACCGGGTTGGGGATGATGCCGCACCCCTCGGGCAGGTCGGCCATGACGATGCGGCGGGGATAGGCATCGGCGCCGAACTGGGCCTCGATCTCCGCCACCGCCTCGGGGTGGCGCGTCATGGGCACCCCCGCGGCCTCCGCGGCGCAGCGCCGGGTATGGTCGTCCGGGGTGGCGCCGATGCCGCCGCAGGAAAAGACCAGGTCGCCGCTGGCGTAGGTTTCGCGCAAAGTCTGGACGATGCGCGCCGGCACGTCGCCGACGATGCGGCACCAGGACAGCTCCAGCCCCCGCTGGGCAAGCATGCCCACCACATGGTCGAAGTGGCCGTCCTTCCGCTTGCCGGAGAGGATTTCGTCGCCGATGATGAGGAGGCCGATGTCCACGGCTTCAGGATTTCGGCGGCACCGTGTCGGCAAAGGAAGGCCGCGCCATCAGCTTGTCCATGTGCTGGGCCAGGCCGGGGTGGCCGACGCGCCATTCGACCTCGTCCTCGAAACGCAGGTTGAGGTAACCCAGGCAACAGGCGGCGGCGATGTCCGCCAGGGACAGGCCGTGGCCGTGGAACCATTCCTTGTCCCCCAGCTCCCTTTCCAGGGCGTCCAGCCCCCGGTCGATGGCGGCGCGCTGGAGGGCGACCCAGTCGGGGTCACGCTTCTCGGCGGGGCGCTTGCGCTCGAGGAAAATCTTCATCGCCGCTTCCGTCACCCCGTCGGCCAGGGCCTCGATGCGCCGCACCAGCATGCGCTGGCGGCCGGGTTCGGGAAGGAGCTTGACCGCCGGGCTGATGGCGTCCAGGTACTCGACGATGACCCGGGAGTCGAAGACGTTGTTGCCGTCGTCCAGCACCAGGGTGGGCACCTGGCTCAGGGGGTTGTGCTCGATCACCGGATTCACCGGCTCCCACGGGTTGACCACTTCCAGTTCGCACTCGACGTGCTTTTCCGCCAGGACGATGCGCACCTTGCGGGCAAAGGGACTGGTGAGGGAAGCGAGGAGTTTCATGTTCCGCTTACCCCGCCATCACCGGAATGATCTTCTTCCCCTTGGCGTAGCTGTCCATGAGGTGGAAGTTGAGGTAGCGGTAGATGTTGTCCGACAGGGGGGCGATCTTGTCCTTCACCACCGCCTGGTATTCCTCCATCGTGGGAATGCGCCCCAGACGGGCGCACACCGCCGCCAGTTCGGCGGAACCCAGGTAGCAGCGGGCGTCGCGGCCCATCCGGTTGTCGAAATTGCGGGTGCTGGTGGAGAACACCGTGGCCTTGTCCGCCACCCGCGCCTGGTTGCCCATGCACAGGGAGCAGCCGGGCATTTCCATGCGGGCGCCGGCGCGGCCGAAAATGCCATAGGCCCCTTCCTCCCGCAGCTGGGCCTCGTCCATGCGGGTGGGGGGCGCCACCCACAGGCGGACGGGGATCATGCCGGCGTCCTCCAGCACCTTGGCGGCGGCGCGGTAGTGGCCGATGTTGGTCATGCAGGAGCCGATGAACACCTCGTCCACCTTGTCCCCGGCCACGGCGGAGAGGGGCTTGATGTCGTCCGGGTCGTTGGGACAGGCCACCAGCGGTTCCTTGATGTCGTTGAGGTCGATCTCCAGCACGTAGGCGTATTCGGCGTCGGCGTCCGGCTCCAGCAGCTCGGGCTTGGCCAGCCAGGCCTTCATGGCGTCGATGCGGCGCTGCAGGGTGCGGGCGTCCTGGTAGCCGTTCTCGATCATGTTCTCCAGCAGCACGACGTTGGAGTTGAGGTACTCCATCACCGGCTCCTTGTTCAGGCGCACGGTGCAAGCGGCGGCGGAGCGCTCGGCGGAGGCGTCGGACAGCTCGAACGCCTGCTCCACCTTCAGGTCGGGCAGGCCCTCGATTTCCAGGATGCGACCGTTGAAGACGTTCTTCTTGCCGGTCTTGCCCACGGTCAGCTCGCCCTTCTGGATGGCGGCGTAGGGGATGGCGTTGACCAGGTCCCGCAGGGTGATGCCGGGCTGCATCTGGCCCTTGAAGCGCACCAGCACGGACTCGGGCATGTCCAGGGGCATCACGCCCATGGCGGCGGCGAAGGCCACCAGACCGGAACCGGCGGGGAAGGAAATGCCGATGGGGAAGCGGGTGTGGGAATCGCCGCCGGTGCCCACGGTGTCGGGCAGCAACATGCGGTTGAGCCAGGAGTGGATCACGCCGTCGCCGGGGCGCAGGGACACGCCGCCGCGGGAGGAGATGAACTCGGGCAGCTCGTGGTGCAGCTTGATGTCCACGGGCTTGGGGTAGGCGGCGGTGTGGCAGAAGCTCTGCATCACCAGATCGGCGGAGAAGCCCAGGCAGGCCAGTTCTTTCAATTCATCACGGGTCATGCCGCCGGTGGTGTCCTGGGAGCCCACGGACGCCATCCTCGGCTCGCAGTAGGTGCCGGGGCGCACGCCGGCCACGCCGCAGGCGCGGCCCACCATCTTCTGCGCCAGGGTGTAGCCCTTGCCGCTGTCCTTCGGCGCCTGGGGAGCGGCGAAGAGGTCGGAATGGGGCAGCCCCAGGGCCTCCCGCGCCTTGGCCGTGAGGCCGCGGCCGATGATGAGGGGGATGCGGCCACCGGCCCGCACTTCGTCCGCCAGGGTGACGGGCTCCAGCTTGAAGGTGGCGATGGTCTTGCCGGAGGCGTCGTGGACCTCGCCCTTGAAGGGATAGACGGTGATCACGTCGCCGGTGTTCATGGCGGCGACGTCGCACTGGATGGGCAGGGCGCCGGAGTCCTCGGCGGTATTGAAGAAGATGGGGGCGATCTTGCCGCCGATCACCACGCCGCCGGTGCGCTTGTTGGGGATGAAGGGGATATCGCGCCCCATGTGCCACTGCACCGAGTTGATGGCGGACTTGCGGGAGGAGCCGGTGCCCACCACGTCGCCCACGTAGGCCAGGGGCAGGCCCTTCTGCTTGAGCTCCTCGATTTTCTCCAGGGCTCCGGGCAGGCGGGTCACCAGCATTTCCTGGGCATGCTGGGGGATATCGGGCCGGGACCAGGCGGCCTGGGCGGGGGAAAGGTCGTCGGTGTTGGTCTCGCCGGGCACCTTGAACACCACCAGCTCCAGCTTCTCCGGCAGGGGCGCGCGGGAAGTGAACCACTCGGCGTCGGCCCAGGACTGCATCAGCTTCTTCGCGGCGGCGTTGCCGGCCTTCATTTTCTCCGCCACGTCGTGGAAGGCATCGAACATCAGGATGGTCTTGGACAGGGCCGCCACGGCGTGCTCCGCCATGTCGCCGTCCAGCAGCTCCACCAGCGGACCGACGTTGTAGCCGCCGAGCATGGTGCCCAGCAGCTGCACCGCCTTCTCCCGGCTCACCAGGGGAGAGGTCGCCTTGCCGTGGGCCACGTCCGCCAGGAAAGCCGCCTTGACGTAGGCCGCCTGGTCCACCCCGGCGGGGACCCGGTTCTCCAGCAGGTCCACCAGGGCCTGCTCCTCGCCCGCCGGCGGGGCTTTCAGCAGCTCCACCAGCGCCGCGGTCTGCTCGGCGGACAAGGGAAGGGGCGGCAGCCCCTGGGCGGCGCGCTCGGCGACGTGGCTACGGTAAGCGTTCAACATGGCTCTCTCACGTTAGGCTTTAAAGACCACGAAGCGCGCCGGGTGGCGCGCTTCGTGGCGGATTACATTATGGGCGACTCGCCCGATTATAGCACCATGGTTCGAGGGAAGAAGCAATCCGCCCCGAGTCTTATATAAGAGCAGACAGCCTTCGCCGGAGTTCCGGAATCACCTCCTCCGCGAACCAGGGATTGCGTTTCAGCCACAGCTGGTTGCGGGGGCTGGGATGGGGCAAGGGAAGGAAAGCGGGGCCGTACTCCCGCCAGGCGCGCACCGTTTCGGTCAGGTTGGCCTTGCGGCGCTCGCCCAGATAATAGGCCTGGGCATACTGCCCCACCAGCAAGGTCAACGCCACCTCCGGCAGGGCCGCTCGCAGGGGCGGATGCCAGAGGGGGGCGCACTCTGGCCGCGGCGGCAGGTCGCCTCCCTTGCCGCTGCCCGGGTAGCAGAAGGCCGTGGGGATAATGGCGAAGCGGGCGGGGTCGTAGAAGGCCTCCCGCGCCACCCCCATCCACGAGCGCAGCCGGTCGCCGGAGGGGTCGTTCCAGGGGATGCCTGTTGCGTGCACCCGCCGCCCCGGCGCCTGGCCGACGATCATCACCCGCGCCGTGGCCCCGGCCAGCAGGATGGGCTTGGGCGGATTGGGGAGAAAGGCCTCGCACACGCGGCAGGCACGCACCTGTTCCAGCAGTCGTTCGAGTTCCATAACCTGACAAAGAGAAGGGAATGCCGACAAAGTTTCCTTGATCCAGCGCAAGGAAGATGTAAGTTAGACAAAGGTAATATGTTGGACTTCAAAAATATATTTCCAACCATGAAACTCCTGCAACGCCTGCAACGCCTGCTGCCCTATCTCGTTTCAGACTCCACCCCCCTCAGCACAGCCGAGAAGCTACGCTCCACCTTCTCGGCCTTTCTCGCCCTGCTGGTGGTGGGGCTGATCAGCAGCCTGTCCCTCCACGGCCTGGGCCTGCCGGTGATGATCGCCTCCATGGGCGCTTCGGCGGTGATCCTGTTCGCCACCCCCCACAGCCCCCTGGCCCAACCCTGGCCCCTGGTGGGCGGGCACCTGATCTCGGCCTTCATCGGCGTCACCTGCGCCCAGCTGGTGCCGGAGATGTGGTTCGCCGCCGCCCTGGCGGTTTCCCTGGCCATCCTCGCCATGCACCTCACCCGCAGCCTGCACCCGCCCGGCGGCGCCTCCGCCCTGCTGCCGGTGCTGGGCAACAACTACGTCCACGCCGACGGCTACCACTTCATTCTGGCGCCGGTGGGGCTCAACGTCCTGATCATCTTCGCCATGGCCCTGCTGGTCAACAACCTGCTTCCCGGCCACCGCTGGCCCGCCCGCCCCTATCCGAAAAAGGATACCCTGCACCGCCACGACGACCCCACCCCCCTGGACCGGCTGGGCATCGACAAGAACGACCTGCACAAGGCCCTGGAGGACCTGGACATCTACCTCGACGTCAGCGAGGAGGACCTCAACCTGGTCTACAGCCGCGCCGGCATCCACGCCTTCCGCCGCAAAATGGGCCAGATCACCTGCGGCGACATCATGTCCCGGGACGTGGCCGCGGTGAAAACCGGCACCGACCTGGAGGAAGCCTGGGCCCAGCTCCGCTTCCACAAGATCAAGGCCCTGCCGGTCCTCGACGACGCCCGGCGGGTGGTCGGCGTCGTCACCCTGGTGGACTTCCTCAAGCGCGCCGAGCTGAAAACCTACGCCAGTTTCCGGGAAAAGCTGGTGAACTTCGTCCGTGGCATCGCCGCCGACACCCCCAAAACCGTGGAGCAGATCATGACCTCCCCCGTGGTGACGGCCCGGGCGGCCATGCACATCGTCGAACTGGTCCCCCTGCTGTCGGACAAGGGCCTGCACCACATCCCGGTGGTGGACGCGGAACAGAAGCTGGCCGGCATGGTCACCCAGTCGGACCTGATCGCCGCCCTCTACACCGGCGACGTGAACCGCTGACGCCCGCCCCGAGCCGTCCGGAAGGGCGGTTCGTCCCGAAGCCGCCCTTTGGGGTAAAATAGCGCTTTTGTTTTTCACGCGGAAATCGTCATGTCCCTGTCCCCGCTCACCGCCCTCTCCCCCCTCGACGGCCGCTACTGCGGCAAGGTGGACGGCCTGCGCCCGTTCTTCAGCGAATACGCCCTGATCAAGCACCGTATCCGGGTGGAAATCGAATGGCTGAAGGCCCTCTCCCTGGAACCGGCCATCGCCGAGGTGGCGGCCTTCTCCCCGGAAACCCTGAAGGAACTGGACGAGGCCGCGGCCAATTTCTCCGAGGCCGACGCCGACGCGGTGAAGACCATCGAATCCCGCACCAACCACGACGTGAAGGCGGTGGAATACTGGCTCAAGGAACGCTTCTCCGGCAACCCGGAGGTGATGAAGGCCAGCGAGTTCATCCACTTCGCCTGCACCTCCGAGGACATCAACAACCTGTCCCATGCCCTGATGCTCAAGGGCGCCCGTGACTCCGTCATGCTCCCCGGCCTGGACAAGGTCATCGCCAAGCTGCGGGAGCAGGCCCAGGAATGGGCCGACCTGCCCATGCTGGCCCACACCCACGGCCAGCCCGCCTCCCCCACCACCGTGGGCAAGGAATTCGCCAACACCGTCTACCGCCTGGAAAAAGGCCGCGCCAAGCTGGCGGCGGTGGAAATCCTGGGCAAGATCAACGGCGCCGTGGGCAACTACAACGCCCATCTCTCGGCCTACCCCGACTTCGACTGGGAAGGCTTCGCCAAGCGCTTCGTCGAAGGCCTGGGCCTGAGCTTCAACCCCTACACCATCCAGATCGAGCCCCACGACTACATGGCAGAGCTCTACGACGCCGCCGCCCGCATCAACACCGTCATCATCGATCTGGACCGGGACGTGTGGGGCTACATCTCCATGGGCTACTTCAAGCAGAAGGTGAAGGCCGGCGAAGTGGGTTCCTCCACCATGCCCCACAAGGTGAACCCCATCGACTTCGAGAACTCCGAAGGCAACCTGGGCGTCGCCAACGCCCTGCTCAAGCACATGGCGGAAAAGCTCCCCATCTCCCGCTGGCAGCGCGACCTCACCGACTCCACCGTGCTGCGCAACATGGGCGTGGGCCTGGGCTACAGCCTGCTGGGCTACGAATCCTGCCTGCGGGGCCTGGGCAAGCTGGAAGCGAACCCCGTCCGCCTGGCGGAAGACCTGGACCACAACTGGGAAGTGCTGGCGGAGCCGATCCAGACCGTGATGCGCCGCTACGGCGTGCCCAACCCCTACGAGCAGCTCAAGGAGCTGACCCGGGGCAAGTCCGGCATCACCCGGGAAACCCTGGCCGCCTTCATCGACGGCCTGGCGATTCCCGAAGGGGAGAAGGCGCGGCTGAAGGAGCTGACCCCCGGCGGCTACATCGGCAAGGCGGTGGAGCTGGCCAAGCGCATCTGACGGCGTTTCAGTCCGCCACGGCGACGGCCCGCACCGGCGAGCCGTCGCCGTTTTTTATCGGCAGGGGGAAACCGTAGAATTGAAATGTTCTCCCCACCGGCAGCCGCCCGGTGTTGACCAGGTTCTCGAAGCAGACGATGCCCGCCGCCAGCAGGCGGCGCTCGATGTCCACCGCGAAGGGGCAGTCCGTCGCCACGGCGACGAACTTCGGCCCCACGCGCACAATCTCGTCCGCCAGGGCGGCGTCGATCCGGCGGTCGTCAAACAGTACCCCTTCCCCCGGGCACAGATCGGCCGCTTGCCGATAACGGCGGGCCGGGCCGAAGAAGGTTTCCGGCGGCAGCTCGTCGAGAGTCTTTCCTGCCGCCACCATGTGCCAGGGCACGTTGACGTGGGTGCCGACGTGGGTGTGCAAATCGAGCGCCGACAGGCGCCAGCCCTCGGCCTCCAGGGCATGCAGGGGACGGACGGCCACCGGCGGATCGCCGGGGTAGCCGGCCATGCCGGTGAAGATGGGCAAGCTGAGGTCGATAACCGCCACGGAAAACTCCTTCGGCAGAAAAAAGCGATCTCCCATTCTAGCGCTACTCCGCCCGATAGCTGCGCCGGTTGAGATAGAGGCTGTTGCCGGGAATCTTCTTCGCCATTTTCTTGGTTTCCGACGCCACCGACGACAGGGCCATGCAACTGTCGAAAACCCCCGGCTCCACCCTCACGGCGCCGATGGAGAGGGTGGTGAGGGGATGGAATTCCTTTTCCCCCTTGCGGTTCTCGGTAACGTAGCCGCCCCGCTCCCGGTCGGCGTCGCTGAAGAACGCCGTCACCTCGCGGCCGAAGCGCTCCAGCACGTGGCGGCAGCGGTCCTCCCAGTCGCCGCTGCGCAGCACCAGGATGAAATCGTCGCCGCCGATGTGGCCGACGAAATCCAGGGAGGCGTCCACCGCCTCGCACAGCAGGCGGCCGGTGAGACGGATGATCTCGTCCCCCATGGCGAAGCCGTAAACGTCGTTGAAGGGCTTGAAATGGTCCAGGTCGCAATAGGCGACGCAAAACGGCGCCCCTGCCGCCAGCAGCTGCTCGATGCGCTCATTCACCGGCACGTTGCCCGGCAGTTGGGTCAGGGGGTTGGCATAACGGGCGGCGGAAAGCTGCAGCTCGGTGATTTCCCGCATCAGGTCATGCCCCAGCCCCATGCCCAGGTAGCGCCCGCGGTCGGTAATGATGAAGCCGTTGGCCAGGTGACGGCGGTCTTCCCCCACCACGATCTTGCTCAATTCCTGGACGGGGAGGTGCTTGTCCACCACCAGGGGCGCGGCGTCCATCAGCACGGTGCACGGTTTCTTGCCGTAGAGCTCCCGGTGATAGGGGCGGGCGAAGCGGTCCACCAGCAGATGGCGGTTGATCAGCCCCACCGGCGTGCCGTCCTCCCGCACCACCGGCACCGCGTCCAGGTCCGGGTTCTGCTCGAAGCGGCGATAGACTTCGTCGTTGGGCGTCGAGGCCTGGACCGGGTCCACCCGGCGCAGCAGCTTGCGCTCGATGGCGGCATTGTGCCAGCGAGCCCCTCCCCGCTGGCCCTGGCCGGCGGAAAGGGCCTTGGCCACCTCCGCCGCCACCACCGTCGAGGGCGACGCCGAGGGCCGGGCGATATGGTAGCCCTGGCCGGCGCACACGCCGAAGCCCCGCACCACCACCAGCTCGGCGTGGGTCTCGATGCCCTCGGCGATGACCCGGGAGCCGGCGTTGTCGGCGATCTCCTTGATGGCGCGGACGAACTGGGCCTTGACCGGGTCCTTGTCGATGTTCTGGATGAAATGGCGGTCGATCTTGACGTAGTCGGGCCGCAGCTCGGACCACAGGCGCAGGCTGGAATAGCCTTCCCCCAGGTCGTCGATGGCGACCTTGAACCCCCGCCCCCGGTAGTCGGCGGCAGCGGCCACCAGCATGTCCAGCGGACAGTCGTAGGAAGGTTCGTTTTCGGTCAGTTCGATCACCACCCGGGAGGGTGCCAGGGCCGAGGCGGGAACGAATTCCCGGTCGCCACGGGTATCGTGCTGCAACAGCACGTCCGGGCTGACGTTGAGAAACAGCATCCCGGGCAGGCCCAGTTCCACGAAACGTTCCACCACCACCTGGCGGCACAGGCTCTCCAGCTCGAAGGCCAGGCCGAACTGGCGGGCCACCGGAAACAGTTTCCCGGGAGCGTGGAGGGGGCTGTCGGAAGGCCCCCGGATCAGCCCCTCGAAGCCCAGGATCGCCCCGCTCCCCATGTCCAGGATGGGCTGGAACAGGGCCGTCAGCGCCCGTTCCTCGATGATCCGGTTGAGGGTTTCGAGACAGTCCAGGCTGCCGGCCGACATCACGCCGTCCGCGTCGTGAAGGAGAAGGGATGTGACGTCGTTCATCGGTCAGGGTTGCTCGCCGCGTGAGAAAGGGGATTTCCAAGAGACGTGGACTTTAGCACCCCTCCATGACTGAATTGTTACATCCCCCACGCCCTGCCCCGGCAGAACGGCGCGGCAATCACGCTTGAAATCCCGTCCTTTGTTACCATATTGGGGAACAGTGATTTTTAGAAGGAAGCCCGTCCATGTCCCCCTACGCCCTCGACGTCACCGAAGCCGATTTCGACCAGCATGTCATCGAAGCCTCCAAGACCACCCCGGTAATCATCGATTTCTGGGCCGAATGGTGCGGCCCCTGCCGGGTGCTGAAGCCGATGCTGGAAAAACTGGCGGCGGAATACCAGGGCAAATTCATCCTCGCCAAGATCGACTCCGACGAGAATGCCCGCATCGCCGGCCGCTACGCGGTGCGGGGCATCCCGACGGTGATCGCCATCGTCAACGGCGAGGAGGTGGACCGTTTCTCCGGCGCCCTGCCGGAAGGCCAGGTGCGCAAATTCCTCGACAAGCTGATTCCTTCCCCCGCCGCCGAACTGCGCCGCCAGGCGGCGGAGCGCTACCACCAGGGCGACGCCCCCGGCGCCCTGAAACTCCTCGGCGAAGCCTCCCAGCTCGACCCGGAGGACACGGACACCCGCCTGCTGGCGGCGGAAATCCTGCTCCACAGCGGCAACCCCGCCGAGGCCCGGCGGCTCATCGACAGCCTGCCGCCGGTCAAGCGCATGGAGGACAAGGTGGTCACCCTCCTCGCCCGGCTGGAATTCGCCGAGAAGGGCCAGTCCCTCCCCGGCGCCGAGGAGCTGGAAAGCCGCATCCAACAGGACGAAAACGACCTGGCGGCCCGCCTCGAGCTGGCCAACCTCCATGTCGCCCGGGAACGCTACGAAGCCGCCCTGGAGCAGCTGCTGCAAATCGTGCGGCGGGACCGCGCCTTCCAGGACGACATCGGCCGCAAGACCATGCTCCAGGTGTTCCAGCTGCTCGGCGGAGAAGGGGAACTGGTGAGCAAGTACCGCAAGCTGCTGGCTTCTACCCTCTACTGAACTAGGCTCTAATCCCTTTCCGACACCTGATTGGTATTTTTCTAGGTGTTCGCACGTATTTAAAATTCGGCTGGCTGGCTTATCGTTAAATCTAAAGGAAAGGATGGGCCGCGAGGTCTTCGCCCGCGCATCAACCAACGCTCGCCGGAGGGTCTAGCCATGAAAGAGACGCTGAACCACGAGGAACTGGGACAGTTGCACATGCTGACCGCCCTGTATGTCGAGGACGAAGAAGTGGTCCGCGAGGAGCTCGCCCGTTTCCTCCTCCGCCGCCTGAAAACGGTCTACACCGCCAAGAACGGCCAGGAAGGGCTGGAACTCTACCGGCAGTACAAGCCAGACGTGGTCATCGCCGACATCACCATGCCCATCATGGACGGCCTGGCGATGGCGCGGGTGATCAAGGACGACGACAGCGAAGTGCCGATCATCATCACCAGCGCCCACAACGAGCACGACTTCTTCGTCGAGTCGGTGGAAATCGGCATCGACAGCTACGTCCTCAAGCCCATCAACGACATCCTGCTGCGCAACATCCTGAAAAGCTCCCAGACCATCCTGCGCGGCCGCATCGTCGATTCCCAGAACAAGCTGGTGCGCTTCGTCCTTGATCGGACCAGCAACCCCACGGTGGTGGTCCACGGCTCCACGCCGGAAATCATGAACCGGGCCTTCCTGGAATACCTCGGCTATCCGACGGAAGAGGATTTTCTTCGCTGCCTAGCGGAGGAGGGGAATTTCTGCCTGGTGGACGGCGACGGCACGGAAGAGGTGCCCGGCTGGAACTGCTTCGACTATTTCAGCCGGCACGAGGATGTCCTGCAGCAAGCCCGCCTGTTCAACCGCCGCTACAACCAGGAAATACCCTGCGAAGTGCACCACGACAGCTTCCCGGAGTTGGACACCCACATTCTGTCCTTCCACCCCCTGCGCCGCATGGGCGATGCCTGACTCCTAGACCGGCGTCCCTTCCGCCTTCCGCCGCACTCGCCGCCGGTCCAGCCACCAGGCCAGCAAGGGCAGGAAAAGAACGGACCCGGGCAAGGCCAGGGTCAAGAGATAGGGACTCACCGAGTATAGGCTGCGCAGCATGCGCACCAGTTCCCGCTTCTCCTCCCGGGTCCAGCGATAGCCATTGCGCGGTTTCATCAGCAAGGGCATCAGCCCCCTCACCTGCAATACCTCCTGCTGGATACGCCGCTTTTCCCGCGCCTGCACCTCCCACAGCGGGCGCAGCATGGCGGCCATGCCTTGACGTCGCGGATCGTCCGGCAGGAAGAAAGTCACGGACGTCTCCTAACGGTACTGGGCAAGGTACATTTTTTCGAACGCCCCCTTGGCCCAGTGCAGTAGGCCGGCCTTGAACAGCAGGCTCCGGGCGGGGCTGCGGTAGACCAGAACGCCGCTGGCGAGGGTGTCCACGATGCACACCAGTTCGGGCTTGAAGGTATGGCGCCCGGGCCGGCCGGCCAGGTCGGACAGCAGGTTCTTCGCCGCCGCCACCGCCTGCAGGTCGGCCATGTGGGCCTGCTTCGGCAACCAGTCGGGGCCGGGGAAGCTGCCGGCGTCCCCCGCCACGTACACCCCTTCCACGCCGGGTACGCGGCAGGTCTCGTCGGCCTGGATGAAACCGCCGGGAGACAGGGGCAGGCCGCTGCCCTCCAGCCAGGCCGGGCCGGTGAGGCCAGGCATGAAGAAGGTCAGGTCGGCGGCGAAATCGCCGCCCTCGGTCTGGACGCTGTTCTCGCCGAAGCCCTTCATCTTGTGGCCCAGGTGGGTATGGATGTCCCGCCGGCCCATTTCCGCCAGCAGGTTGGTCACCGCCTTTTCCCCCAGGCGCTTGCCGGGCTCGGCGGCGGGCGAGAAGAAGGTCAGCTGGAACTTGTCCCGCCGCCCCTGCTGGCGCAGCAGGGTGTCGATGCCGAAGAGGAACTCGAATACCGGCCCGCCGCGCATGGCCGACGGCTCGTTGGGGTTGCCGGCGAAGCCGAAGGCCAGGCTGCCGCCCTCCATCCGGCGCAGCCTGTCGCTGTAGGCCGCCACGGAAGCGTAGCTTTCGCAGGGAATGTGGACGTGCTCGATGCCCGGCAGCTTCTTGATGAAACGGCTGCCGCTGGCGACGACCAGGTAATCGTAGGCCACCTCGCCGGCATTGGTGAGCACCTTCTTGGCCGCCAGGTCCAGGCCGGTGACGGCGGCGGCGTGGTGCGCCACGTTCTGGCGGCGGAAATAAGCGCCAAGGTGAACCGTGAGGTCCGCCTCGCTGCGCAGCCCCGCGGGCACCCAGATCAGGCTGGGATAGAAGAACAGCTCCGCCTTGGGTGACACCAGGGTAAGGGTTTCGCGATACCCCTGCTTGCGCAGGGTTTTCACCGCGGACAGGGCGGCGAAACCGGATCCCAGGATGACGATGCGCGCCATGGTATTCCCTCCTTCTGGCAGGTCCTCAGGCAGCGCGGCGGCGCTGGCGGACGAAACCGATGAAGCCCGGCATCAGGGAAAGGAAAATGATGCCGAACACCACCAGGGTGAAGTTCTGTTTTACCACCGGAATGTTGCCGAAAAAGTATCCCCCCATCACCAGGGAGCCGACCCAGGCCACACCGCCGACAATGCTGAAGACGACGAAGCGGCGGTAGAGCATGCTGCCGATGCCGGCGACGAAGGGGGCGAAGGTGCGGATGATGGGGAAGAAGCGCGCCAGGATCACCGCCTTGCCGCCGTGGCGCTCGTAGAAGCGGTGGGTTTCGTGGAGGTGCTGGCGGTTCAGCAGGCGCGAGGTGTCGCTGTGGAACACCTTGGGACCGACGAAATGGCCGATCCAGTAGTTGGTGTTGTCCCCCAGAAAAGAGGCTGCAATCATCACCGCTAGGAGCAATACCGGGTCCATGGCCCCGGTGGCGGCCAAGGCGCCGGTGACGAAGAGAAGGGAATCGCCGGGGAGGAAGGGGGTCACCACCAGCCCGGTTTCGCAGAAGATGATCAGGAACAGGATGGCGTAGATCCAAGTGCCGTAATTCTCCACCAGCCAAGCCAGGTGCTTGTCCAGGTGAAGGACGATATCGAGAAAGGCGGTCAGCAGTTCCATGAAGGTTTCATCATCCAATAATCAAAGGCCCAGGCGCAGGGTGACGAACGAGCGCCGCTCCACCACGAAATCCCCGGTGGCGAACTCGCCGTAGGCCCCGCCCATATTCTGCAGGGTGAGGGAAATTTCGTTCCCCGCCCCGCGCTTGCCGAACTCCTTCGCCAGGCGGAAATCCACCCGCCGATAAGGGGGCTGGTAGTCGCCGTCGTTGAGCCACTTCATCGGCACTACCAAATAGTAACCCATGCCGACGGAAAAACCAGCGGAAAAACTACGCTCCCACAACAGGCTGGTGGCGTTCGGCGGCGCCGAGGAAGGCACGTCCCGGTCCACATTGGCCGCCGCAGCGATGTGGTTGTCGGTATGGCCCGGCACCAGGCGGAACAGGTCGTGGATTTCGGTGAAACCGGAGCATCTCCTGTCGATGATCGTCGCCGGGGCGGGAGCGTCGAGGGGGACCGGGCGAGGCGGGAACCCGCCTTATATCTCCGCCTCGACCGCTTTCTTCTCCGCTTTCACGAATTGCTCACGGGACACCCCCAGCCACATGACGATGGGGCTCGCCACCAGCACCGAGGAATAGATGCCGAAGACGATGCCGATGGTCAGGGCGAGGGCGAAGTAGAACAGGGCCTCGCCGCCGAAGAACAGCATGGACAACACCATCAGTTCGGTCATGGTGTGGGTGATGACGGTCCGGGACATGGTGCGGGTGATGGCGTTGTCGATGATCTCCGGCACGCTGGCCTTGCGCATCTTGCGGAAGTTCTCGCGGATCCGGTCGAACACCACCACCGATTCGTTCACCGAGTAGCCCAGGATGGCGAGCACTCCGGCCAGGACGGTGAGGGAGAATTCCCACTGGAAGAAGGCGAAGAAGCCGAGGATGATCACCACGTCGTGCATGTTGGCGATGATGGCGGCGACGGCGAAGCGCCACTCGAAGCGCACCGCCAGGTAGGCCATGATGCCCAGGCAGACCACGATCAGCGCCAGGGAGCCGTTCTCGTACAGTTCCTTGCCCACCTGGGGGCCGACAAACTCCACCCGCTGTTTCTGCACCGTGTCGTCGGTGGCTTTCAGCGCCGCGTACACCTTGTCGGACAACTGGGCGCTGGACAGGTCCGCCTTCACCGGCAGGCGCACCAGCACGTCCTGGGAGGTGCCGAAATTCTGCACCACCGCGTCGTTGAGGCCGATGGAAGCCAGGGTGTCGCGAATCTTGGGCACGTCCGCCGGGTGGGGATAGTGCAGTTCCATCACCGTGCCGCCGGTGAAATCCACCCCCAGGTTGAGGCCCTTGGTCGCCAGGGCAGCCACCGCCAGGACGAAGGTGAGCAGCGAGATGACCGTGGTCACCCGCGCATACTTCATGAAGGGGATGTCGTGCTTGATATTGAAAAATTCGATCATGTCGTTTCTCCGCCCCTCAGATGGAGACTTTCTGGACCCGCGCCTTGCGGCCGTAGATCAGGTTGACCATGCTGCGGGACACCATCACCGCGCTGAACATGGAGGTCAGGATGCCCAGGCACAGCACCACGGCGAAGCCCTTCACCGGCCCGGAGCCGAGCCAGAACAGGGCAATGCCGGCGATGAGGGTGGTGATGTTGGAGTCCAGGATGGTGGCGAAGGCCCGCTCGTAGCCGGCGTGGATCGCCGCCTGGGGCGTGGACCCGGCGCGCAGCTCCTCGCGGATGCGCTCGTTGATCAGCACGTTGGCGTCGATGGCCATGCCCACGGTGAGGGCGATACCGGCCATGCCCGGCAGGGTCAGGGTCGCCTGGAGCAGGGACAGGATCGCCACCAGGAACAGCACGTTGGCCCCCAGCGCCAGGGTGGAAATAACGCCGAACAGGCGGTAGTAGAACATCATGAACAGGGCGATGGCGGCGAAGCCGTAGAGGTTCGAATGGAAGCCCTTGGCGATGTTCTCCTTGCCCATGCTGGGGCCCACGGTGCGCTCCTCGACGATGTCCATGGGCGCCGCCAGGGCGCCGGCACGCAGCAGCAGGGCGATGTCGTTGGCCTCCCGGGTGTCCATGCGGCCGGAAATCTGCACCCGGCCGCCACCGATTTCGGTGCGGATGACAGGAGCGGTGATGACTTCCGCCTGGCCCTTCTCGATCAGCAGGATGGCCATGCGCTTGCCGATGTTCTCCCGGGTCACCTGCTGGAAGATGCGGGCACCGCGGCCGTCCAGGGTGATGTGCACCGCCGGCTCGCCGGTCTGGCCATCGAAGCCGGGCTGGGCGTTGCTGATGTAGTCGCCGGTGAGGACCACCTGCTTCTTCACCAGCACGGGGGCGCCGTTGCGCTCGTAGAACAGGTCGTCGCCGAAGGGCACCTGGCCCTGCAGCGCGACGGCCACGTCGTGCTCCTCGTCCACCATGCGGATTTCCAGGGTGGCGGTGCGGCCGAGGATTTCCTTCGCCTTGGCGGTGTCCTGCACGCCGGGCAGCTGCACCACCACGCGGTCGGTTCCCTGCTGCTGGATGATGGGCTCGGCCACGCCGAGTTCGTTCACCCGGTTGCGCAGGGTGGTGATGTTCTGCTGCAGGGCGTATTCCTGCAGGCGTTTGGTGGCCTCGGGCTTGAGGCTGCCCACCAAGAACGGCTCGCCCCCCTCGTCCGCTTCCTTGAAGCTCAGGTCGGGTTGGGACTTGGCCAGCTCGGCCTCGCCCTGGCTGCGCCCCGCGGCGTCGCGGAACTTGACCTTGAGCTGGTTCCCTTCGCGGCTGACGCCGGAATAGGGAATCTTCTGGTCCCGCAGGGAAGAACGGATATCGCCGCTCATGCGGTCGATGGCCTTGTCCAGGGCCGCCTTCATGTCCACCTGAAGGAGGAAGTGCACGCCGCCCCGCAGGTCCAGGCCCAGGTACATGGGCAGGGCGCCGACGGCATGGAGCCAGGCGGGAGAGCTGGAGAGCAGGTTCAGGGCCACGGTGTAGCCGCTGCCGAGCTGGCCTTGCAGAATATCCTTCGCCTTCAGCTGGGCGTCGGTATCGGCGAAACGAATCTTGATGCCGCTGGCGTCGAGGACGGCGCCGCTATACGGGACATTGGCCTGTTTGAGAGCGGATTCGGCCGATTCCAGCAAGGCGCTGTCGGCCTTGTTCACCGCCTTGGCGGGGGAAATCTGCACGGCGGGCGATTCGCCGTAGAAGTTGGGCAGGGTGTAGAGCAGGCCCAGCACCAGCGCCACGGCGATGACGACGTATTTCCACAGGGGATAGCGATTCATGGTGAAATCCGTGAAGAGTGAGGCGTGAGGGGAAGGCGGCAGGTAACAAGAGGAGAAGGCGCGGCAATCCGCTCCTCCCCCCTCATTCCTTACGCCTCGCCCTTGATGGTGCCCTTGGGAAGCAGGATCTGGACGGTGGGCTTCTGCACCAGCACCACGGTGTTCTCCGCCACTTCCAGGCTGACGAAGTTGTCGCTGATCTTCACCACCTTGCCCACCAGTCCGCCCTGGGTGACCACTTCGTCGCCCTTTTGCAAAGCGTCGAGCATGTTCTTCTGCTCCTTGCTCCGCTTCATCTGCGGACGAATGATCATGAACCAGAACAGGATGAAAATGACGATCAGGGGCAGAAAGCCCATGAACCCTTCGGGACCTCCGGCGGGGGCAGCCGCATCGGCCGCATGGGCGAGGTTGATCAGCATGTCGGGACTCCTTGCGTCAATATACGGATTAAGCGCGGGATTTTAGCACGATGCGCTTGCCGCGGCGTGGCAACTTCGCCGCGCCATGTGTTAGATTGGCTGGAGACTCCGCACGCCGCGGCCTTTCCGAGGAGCCAAGCATGCCGTCACCCTTCGCCATCCGCCCCATGCGGCGCGACGAGGTATCGTTCGCCGTGGACCTGGCCGCCCGGGGCATAAGATCGGCCCCCTCTTCGCCGATGCCGGGGAGATCGCGGAACAACTCTACCTGGCCCTGGCTTCCGGCACCGACGGGCCGGTCTACCTCGACGTGCCGGAGGTCAACCCGGCCGGCATGTCCCTGGCGGAAAAACATGCCATGAAGCGGGTCTTCGGCACAGCCCGCATGTACATCGGCGACGCCCCGGCCCTGCCCGTGGACAGAATCTTCGGCGTCACCAGCTTCGAGTTAGGCTGAGTAGCGCCGCCGGAATTCCGCCACGAAGTCGGCGAAGCGGTGTTCTTCGATGGCGCGGCGCATGCCCGCCATCAGCTCCTGGTAGTAGTGGAGGTTGTGAATGGTGTTGAGACGGGCGCCGAGGATTTCCTGGGAACGGAACAGGTGGTGCAGGTAGGCCCGGGTGAAATTGCGGCACGTATAGCAGCCGCACTCCTCGTCCAGGGGCGCCAGGTCGTTGCGATAGCCGGCGTTGCGGATTTTCACCACCCCGTTGCGGGTGAACAGCCAGCCGTTGCGAGCGTTGCGCGTGGGCATGACGCAGTCGAACATGTCCACCCCCCGGCTCACCGCGTCCACCAGGTCCTCCGGCGTGCCCACACCCATCAGGTAGCGGGGCGTGTCGGCGGGCAACTGGGGCACGGTGTGGTCCAGGATGCGCAACATGTCCTCCTTGGGCTCCCCCACCGACAGGCCGCCCACGGCGTAGCCGTCGAAGCCGATGCCGGTCAGGCCCCGCAGGGACTCGTCCCGCAGGTGCTCGTACATGCCCCCCTGGACGATGCCGAAAAGGGCGTTGGGGTTGCCTTCGTGGGCCTTCTTCGAGCGCTCCGCCCAGCGCAGGGAGAGGCGCATGGAGTCGGCGGCCTGGCTCTCGTCGGCGGGATAGGGCGTGCACTCGTCGAAAATCATCACGATGTCCGAGTTCAGCACCTTCTGGATGCGCATGGATTCCTCGGGGGTGAGGAAGCAGCGGTCGCCGTTGACGGGGGACTGGAACTTCACTCCCTCCTCCGAAATCTTGCGCAGCTCCCCCAGGCTGAACACCTGGAAGCCGCCGGAATCGGTGAGGATCGGCCCGTCCCAGCCCATGAAGCGGTGCAGCCCGCCGTGGGCGGCGATTACCTCCAGCCCCGGCCGCAGCCACAGGTGGAAGGTATTGCCGAGGACGATCTGGGCGCCGATTTCCTTCAGCTCGGCGGGCGACATGGCCTTCACCGAGCCGTAGGTGCCCACCGGCATGAACACCGGGGTTTCGACGGTGCCGTGGGCCAGTTGCAGGGTGCCTCGGCGGGCGGGGCCGTCGGTGGTGTGGAGTTGGAATTTCATCAGGTCCAGAGCATGGGTATGCCGTAGGGTTCCAGGGCACGGTCATGACTCACGAACACCAGGTGTTCGTGCTGCGCCTGGGCCACCAGCAGTCGGTCGAAGGGGTCACGGTGATGAAGCGGTAGCTGGGCGGCCACTTCCACGTGGGAAAAGGAAATGGCCAGCTCGTCGAAGCCGCTGTCCGCTACCCCGCTGGAAAAGGGCTCGGGCAGCTCCAGTTTGCCCAGGGCCATCTTGATGTGGGCTTCCCAGGCGGAGGCCGCGCTCACGAACACAATATCGGCCAGGGAAATCGCTTCCCGCACGTCAGGAAGCAAGCGGCCGTCGTCGGTCCGCCACCACAGGAAAACGTGGGTATCCAGCAACAGGGCTCGGTTCACCGGGGCTCACCCTCGAAGACGGCGAGCACGTCTTCTGGCAGGGGCGCGTCGAAATCCTCGGCGATGCGGACCTTGCCCTCCCACCCGCCGGGCCGGCGCGGCGCATGGCCCGCCAGGGGGACCAGCCGGGCCATGGGCTTGCCGCCCTTGGCCACCACGATCTCTTCCCCATGGGCGGCGCGCTCCACCAGGGCGGAAAGCTGGGTCTTGGCTTCGTAGAGGTTGTAGATGGCTTGGGACATGGCGGACTCAGAATACTTGGTCATGGTTGACCAAATTGTACACAAAACTGCACCGATTGTGTTACAGATAATCCCAAACCATTCCGGCTGCGCCATTTCTCCGAGCAAGTTGACCTACATCACTTGCTCCCTTAATTTTTTAGGAGAAAGAAATGGAACAAATGGTTCGTCGAACTTGTGGTTCGCATCTTGCCCATCCTCATCGTAGAGGCCGTGCGGCGAATCTGCGGCAATTGACAAAAGGCGGGGCTCCCCCCGCCTTTTTTGTTGCGCATTTCACATGGACTTCTGCGTCTTCACGATGCTCATGGCCGCCGCCACCATGCTGCCCATCTCGCTGAGGTTTCCCGGCAGGATCAGGGTATTGCCTTCCTTGGCCACGCCGGAGAAGGCCTCGACGTATTTCTCCGCCACCTTCAGGTTCACCGCTTCCATGCCGCTGGGCGACTGGATAGCCTGCGCAATTTGCTGGATGGCCTGGGCATTGGCGGCGGCCACGGCCTTGATGGCCTCGGCTTCGCCCTGGGCCAGGTTGATGGCGGCCTGCTTCTCGCCTTCGGACTTGGCAATGGCCGCCTCCCGGGCGCCGGTGGCCAAGTTGATCTGCTCCTGCTTCTTGCCCTCGGAAGCGGCGATGACGGCACGCTTCTCCCGCTCGGCGGTGATCTGGGCCTGCATGGCGTGGAGGATTTCCTTCGGTGGCGTGAGGTCCTTGATCTCGTAGCGCAGCACCTTCACCCCCCAACTCGTGGCCGCCTCGTCCAGGGCCGCCACCACGGCGCGGTTGATGTCGTCCCGTTCCTCGAAGGTCTTGTCCAGTTCCATTTTGCCGATCACCGAGCGCAGGGTGGTCTGGGCCAACTGGGTGATGGCCACCACGTAGTCGCTGGTGCCGTAGGAGGCCAGGCGGGGGTCGGTGACCTGGAAGTAGAGGATGCCGTCCACCTGGAGCTGGGTGTTGTCCTTGGTGATGCAAATCTGGCTCGGCACGTCGAGGGGAATCTCCTTCAGCACGTGCTTGTAGGCGATGCGGTCGATGAAGGGCACCACGATGTTGAGGCCCGGGGCCAGCACAGCGTGGAACTTGCCCAGGCGCTCCAGCACCCAGGCGTGCTGCTGGGGCACCACCTTCACCGCCTTGACGACGAAAATGGCGGCGGCAATGAGGACAAAAGTGACGATTTCCATGGCTTACTCCCCTTTGTTATGGCTGATGATGAGCGTGTTGCCGCGGACTTCGCGGATGTAGAAAGCGCCTTCCCGGGCGAGGTCGGCGGATTCCGGCTTGGCGTCCCAGTCGGCGCCTCGGTAATGGACCCGGGCCGTGCCGTCGTCCCGCCAGTGGAGCACCTTCACGCTCTGCCCCACGTCCAGGCTCTGCTCCTGGATTTCCCGGCTCCGGGCCGTGACCTTGGAGCGCCGCAGCAGCACCGTGCCAACCACCCCGACCACTGCCGCCGTCACGTACTGCCACTCCGCCTCGATTCCAACCAGGGCCACGACGCCGGCGGCGCCAAGGGCGAGGGACATGACCAGCATGTAGAAAGTGCCGGTGGCCAGCTCCACCCCGAGGAGGATCAGGGCCAACACGAACCAGTAAACGTACGCTTCCATCGTTTCTCCTTCGTTACTGGCTTCATGCTAGCAGATTTCAGCCCGGCCGCCCCTCCAGCAGCATGGCGTCGCCGTAGCTGAAGAAACGGTAACGCTGTTCCACCGCGTGGCGGTAGGCATGGCGGATGTTGTCCACCCCGGCGAAGGCCGACACCAGCATCAGCAAGGTGGACTTGGGCAGATGGAAATTGGTCAGCAGGCGCTCCACCACCTGGAAGCGGAAGCCGGGGGTGATGAAGATGTCGGTCTCGCCGCTTCCCGCCGCCAGTTCGCCGCCCCGGGCCGCCGATTCCAGGGCCCGCAGGCTGGTGGTGCCCACCGCCATGACCCGTCCCCCCGCTGCCTTGGCGGCCCGGATGGCGGCCACCGTTTCCCCGGGCACGGTATAGCGCTCGCTGTGCATCTTGTGCTCGTGGATGAACTCGGCCCGTACCGGCAGGAAAGTTCCCGCCCCCACGTGGAGGGTCACCCGGGCGGTGTGGACGCCCAGGGCCGCCAGGGTGTCCAGCATGGCCTGGTCGAAATGCAGGCCGGCGGTGGGCGCCGCCACGGCGCCCGGCTCCCGGGCGTACACCGTCTGGTAGCGGGATTCATCCTCCTCCCCGGCGGCATGGGTGATGTAAGGCGGCAAGGGAAGGGCGCCGTAGCGGTCCAGCAGCTCGAGAGGGTCTTGCGGGAAGCGGATACGGTAAAGGTCGTTTTCCTTTCCCAGCACTTCGGCGTCGAAAGCCTCCGCCAGGCGCAGCGTCGAACCCGGCTTGGGGCCGTGGCTGGCGCGGATGAAGGCGAGAACCTGGCGCTCGTCCAACACCCGCTCCACCATCACCTCCACCCTGCCCCCCGTGCCCTTGGCGCCGAAAAGACGAGCCTTGATCACCTTGGTGTCGTTGAACACCAGCAGGTCGCCGGCCCGCATGAAACGGGGCAGGTCGCGGAACCAGGCATCCTCCAGGGCGCCGCTTCGGCCGTCCAGATGCAACAGGCGGCTGGCGCTGCGCTCGGGCGCCGGAACCTGGGCGATTAGCTCTTCGGGGAGATAAAAATCGAAATCGTCGGTACGCATGGGGGGGCTATGATAATCGTCCTCCGCCTTGCCGAAAACCCTGATTTCAGGAATAATTCGCCCTTCCTTCCCAGCCGGGATGGCGGAATCGGTAGACGCAGCGGACTCAAAATCCGCCGCTGGCGACAGTGTGGGGGTTCGAGTCCCCCTCCCGGCACCACCCAGAAACATCACCTGGGCCCGATATCGGGTTTCGACTGGCTCCGCTCAACCTGAACCGCATCTCCCCCTCCCGAGGCCGCCGTTGAATCTTTGGGCGCCTGCCTTGCGATATCCTCTTCGATCATGGCGATGAATTCCCGCACCAAGCGAGGATCCCACTGGCCACCGTCCTGCTCCCGCCGCAGAATGGCAAGGGCTTGTTCCACCGGCATGCCTTGCCGGTAGACCCGGTCGCCGGTCATGGCGTCCCAGCTGTCGGCGATGGCGACGATGCGCGCCAGAAGGGGAATGGCCTCGCCCTTCAAGCCATCGGGGTACCCCTTGCCGTCCCAGCGCTCATGGTGCCAGGCCGCGATCTCGGCAAAGGCCCGGAAGCGGGTCAGGGGCCGCATAATGGCGTTGGTATAGCCCGCATGGCGGCGCATTTCGGCGAATTCCTGCTCGCTGAGCCGTTCCGCCTTGTTGAGGACGTTGTCGCGCACGCCGATCTTGCCCAGGTCGTGCAGCATCGCGCCGCGGCGGAGAATTTCCAGCTCTGCCGGCGACAAGCCCAGGCGTTCCCCGAGGCGGACGGAAAAATTGGCCACCTGGCTGGAGTGGCGGGCGGTGTAGGCATCCCTCGCCTCCAAGGCCTTGCTGAGGGATTCCATCATCTCCAGGTGGGCCTCGTCCTGCTCCCGCAACAGGCTTTCGATGCTGGACGCCATGCGGTTCACCGCCTCGCCCAGTTCGCCCACTTCGTCCCGGCGTTCCCCCAGCTCGACGCGGCTGGCTAGGTCGCCATGGGCAATGGCATGGGCCGTGTCGGCCATTTCCGCCAGGGGACGCGTCAGGGAGCGGGCGCGGAAGAAGGCCAGCACGGCGGCCAATAGCGCCACCACCAGCCCCGCCGCCAGGGTGATGCGGGACTGCCACTGGGTGCGCGACCAGACATATTCCCTCGCCTGGACCGCCGAGGCCAGCACCTGCCGCAGCGGCACCACCAGGGTAATAAAATGCTTGCGCTGCTCATCCATGGGAACCACGCACCAGAGGGAGGCTTCACCCCGATAGGGCAGGCGGAACACGGACTCCGCACCGCCGGCGGACGCGGCACGGAAAGCCGGCAACGCCCCCGGGCTCTCCAGGCGCACATCTTCCAAGGGCAGGTCCCAGCGCTGCCGCGCGCTGCCCGCATCGCTCTGGGCGAAAACCCGCAGATAGGGCGCGCCATTGCCCTCCGCCAGGGAAACCAGCATGACATGGGCACTCCTGGCCCACCCCGGCTCCAGGTTATTGGGGCTGAGCAACTGGTCCACCGCCACATCCATGGCGGTCACTCCCGCTAAGGCCCCGCCGGGGCGGAAAACCGGCATCGCCAAACCAAGGATGACCCGGCGGGAACTGGCGTCCACCGAGGCATCGACGCCCACGGGCTGATGGCTTTTCCGCCCCGCCACGTACCAGGGACGGCGGCGCGGATCGTACCCCGCCGGATAGCCGCCATGACCGGGATAGGCGCTATGCAGGCCATTCTCCAGCGCCGTGTACTGCCAGTGGACGAAAGGCGCGACCTCGCGCGCTTGGCGATAAATTTCGCCCACCCCGGCGAGACGATCGAGGTCGCCCCTCGCCTTGCCCGGCGGCACGCCAGCGGGAAGATAGAACACCGGCCGAGAAAACGAGACGGGCTGCGGCACGCGCTTGCCGTTTTCGTCGACGAGGAAGTATTGCGGCGAGGTTTCCGTCGCCATCCGCCCCTGGTCGAACGCCTCCGCCCAAGCCGCGTCGGCTTCCTTACGGGGCGCCTTGGCGAGGAGGGCCTCCACCCCCCTCGCCTGAAGACGCAAAGCGGCCACCATCAAGCGTTGCTGGCTTTCGAGTTGGAAGGCGAAATCCCGCGCCTTCTCCCGCAAGGACGCCTCCGTTTTCTCCTCCAGCACCTGGGCGCCGCGCCCAGCCAGGTCCAGGCCCATCCTCTCCGCCGCCCAATGGGAAAACACCCCCAGCGCCGCCAAGGGGAGCAACGAGGCCCCGAGCAACAGGAACAGCATCTTCCAGCGTATCCGCACCACTCCCCCTTAAAGTATTCGTGACGACTTCTGCCCGCGTGACGGTTTGAGCGTAGCACGCCGACGGGGCTCCTGGGCCAAAACGGTGGCCGCGCACCGGGACGCCTGCGCACCGATGCTATAATGAGCGCGCCATCCGAACCGAAAGAGTCGCCAGCCCCAAGCCGGCGCCCCTTTCGATATCCCATCCCAAGTCCCCCGAGACTTTTGCTTCCGAGACCGTCATGTCCAGCCTGATCCTCAAACCCGGCCGTGAAAAATCCCTGCAACGCCGCCACCCCTGGGTGTTTTCCGGCGCCATCGCCAAGATCAAGGGCGAGCCCCAGGCTGGCGACACGGTCGAAATCCGCTCCGCCGAAGGCGGTTTCCTCGGCCGCGGCGCCTACAGCCCATCGTCGAACATCGTCGCCCGAATCTGGACCTGGCGCGAAAGCGAGGCCGTCGACGCCGCCTTCTTCCGCCGCCGCCTGGATGCGGCCCTGTCAGCCCGGCGGGCGGTGCTCCCCGGCGAAGACAGCGATGCCCTGCGGCTGGTGTATGCCGAATCCGATGGCCTGCCGGGTTTCATCGTCGACCGTTACGGCGACACGCTGGTGATGCAGGTGGGCACCGCCGGCGCCGAAGCCTGGCGCGACACGGTGGCCGACCTGCTGCTGGAACTGACCGGCGCCAAGGGGATTTACGAGCGCTCCGACGCCGACGTGCGGGAACTGGAAGGCCTGCCGCCCCGCTCCGCCCCCCTGCGGGGCGAACCGGCAACCGCCACCGTCATCCGCGAACACGGCCTGTCCCTCAAGGTGGACATCGCCCACGGCCACAAGACCGGCTTCTACCTCGACCAGCGCGCCAACCGCGCCCGCGTGGGCCTCCTCGCGAAGGACCGGGAAGTGTTGAACTGCTTTTCCTACAGCGGCGGCTTCACCCTCCATGCCCTGGCCGGCGGCGCGAAATCGGTGCTGTCCCTGGACGCTTCCGGCGACGCCCTCGCCCTGGGGGCGGAGAACGTGCGCCTCAACGGCCTGCCGGAAGACCGGGCCCAATGGCTGGAAGGGGATGCCTTCAAGGCGTTGCGCAAATTCCGCGACGAGGGGCGCAAGTTCGACCTGGTAGTCCTCGACCCGCCCAAGTTCGCTCCCACCGCCGCCCACGCGGAGAAGGCCGCCCGCGGCTACAAGGACATCAACCTGCTGGGCTTCAAACTATTGCGCCCGGGCGGCTTGCTGGCGACCTTTTCCTGCTCCGGCGGCATTGACGCTGCCCTGTTCCAGAAAATCGTCGCCGGCGCCGCCCTGGACGCCGGGGTGGACGCCACCATCGTCGACTTCCTGCACCAAGGGCCCGACCATCCCGTCTCTCTCGCTTTTCCGGAGAGCGCCTACCTGAAGGGATTGATTTGCCGGGTTAACTAGGGGACGTCTCGGTCAAGCGGAAAACTGGCGGCATCCAGTCTTGTAACATATACTGAACTTGCCTTTTTCCATCGCCGGGCGGAGCCGTTATGCGCGACAGCACTTCCCCTCCCCTCATCATCCAGGGCCTTACCCTCTCCGGAAAAACCTTCCGTCCCAGCGACTGGGCGGACCGTTTGGCCGGGGTATTCACCTGCCTGGGAAATGACCATCGCCTGTGCTATTCCCCCTACGTCCGCCCGCTCACCATCGACAATATCCGCTGCGTCGAAGTGTTGCCGGAACTGAAGGAGATCGACCCGATGGCGTTCAAATTCCTGATGAATTTCGCCCGGGACAACGAACTGAAGGTGCAGGAGCAGGAGGGAGAAGCCGCCGCCTAGGCAGTAGGGGCGTGGAAAAACAAAACGGCAGGCCGAGGCCTGCCGTTTTGCCGAAGAACAATCCTTCTACCGAATCAGGCCATGGCCTTGATGGCGGCGGACAAGCGGCTCTTGTGACGAGCAGCCTTGTTCTTGTGAATGATCTTCTTGTCGGCGATGCTGTCGATGACGCTCATGGAATCTTGGAACACCGCCTTGGCGGCGTTTTTGTCGCCGGCCTGAACCGCTTTGGCGACTTTCTTGATCGCAGTGCGCAGAGTGGAACGCAGGCTGGCATTGTGCTGGCGCTGGCTTTCCGACTGACGGGCGCGTTTGCGGGCTTGGGCGCTGTTAGCCATTGAAACTCCTTAAATTCTGTATCCGGGACAACGAAACGGCGAATCTTATACGCATTTCCTTCTTTTTGCAAGACGCGCAGATCCCCGACAAAAACCGGCCCTCCCGGCATGAAAGCATCATAGAATGAAGTATCAGCCATTGACGAGCCCATGACGCCATGAACGCCCCCCTTGAAATCCGGACCGACCTTCGTCAAGCCGTCTACGCCCTGTCCGACGCCCTGGACCTGGTGGGCGTGGACGACTACCACCATGGCAAGCGGGTCGGCCTGATGGCGGTGGAATGCGGCCGCATCCTGGGCCTGGAGACGGATGATTTGAATCTTCTCCTCGATGCGGGGCTGCTTCACGATTGCGGCGTCTCTTCCACCGAGGTGCACCACCACCTGGTGGAGGAAATGGACTGGCCCGGCGCCCAGGCCCACTGCGAGCGGGGCCATGCCCTGCTGGAGACTTTCGCTCCCCTGGCTCCCCTGGCGCCGCTGGTCCTCTATCACCACACCCATTGGGATCGGTTCGCAGCCCTGAAGCTGGACGAACGCACCCAACTGCTCAGCAACCTGATTTTCCTCGCGGACCGGGTCGACACCCTGGCCGCGCCCCACTACGGGCAGCAGTCCCTGCTGTTTTACCGGGGAAAAATCCGCGACACCATTGCCCGCTACGGCGGCAGCTTTTTCGCCCCCCGGTTGCTGGAAGCCTTCCTTCATGCTTCGGACAACGAGGCTTTCTGGCTTTACCTGGAACCGCCCCACATCCATACCCGTTTAGGTGAAATGGCCCGCTATCGCCAGCCGCAGTTGATCGGCTATCCGCAACTGCGGCAGCTGGCCGAAATTTTTTCCCGCATCGTCGACGCCAAAAGCGCTTTCACCGTAGCGCATTCCCACGGCGTCGCCAACCTCGCCCGCCTGCTTGGCGAGCTGGCGGGGCTCCCCGAAATCAGCCGGCAAAAACTGGAAATCGCCGGCCTGCTGCACGACCTGGGAAAGCTGCGGGTTCCCGACGAGATCCTGGAAAAACCCGCCAAGCTCGCCCCGGAAGAGCGTGCAGTCATGGAGCGCCATAGTTTCGAAACCTACCAGATACTGCGCCGCATTCCCGGTCTGGAGGAAATCGCCCGCTGGGCGGCCTATCACCACGAGGCCCCGGACGGCGAGGGCTACCCTTTCCACCGCAAGGGCAGCGAACTCCCCCTCGAGGCCCGCATCATTGCGGTGGCCGACGTATTCCAGGCCCTGGCCCAGAACCGCCCCTACCGCGCCGCCCTTTCCCCTGCCGAGGTCCTCGCCCACCTGCGCCAGCTTGCCGCCGAGGGCCATCTTGACGCAGAAGTCGTGGCACTGGCCGAAAGCCACCTGGAGGCATGCTGGCACGCCGCCACCGGCGGCGCCCTCTAGCGGTATTTGCTAAACAGCGGGGGATGGGTCTAGTATCCGCCTTTTTGCTCCCCGCCCGATGAACCTGCTCAAAGCCCTGGCTGCCATCAGCAGCATGACCCTGCTCTCCCGCATCATGGGCTTCGTGCGCGACACGCTCATCGCCCGCGTGTTCGGCGCCGGCATGTATTCCGACGCCTTCTTCGTCGCCTTCAAGCTGCCCAACCTGCTGCGCCGGCTGTTCGCCGAAGGGGCCTTCTCCCAGGCCTTCGTCCCTATCCTGGCGGAATACAAGCAGCGCAAGGGCCACGACGCCACCAAGGAACTGGTGGACCACGTGGCCTGCCTTCTCGGCTTGGCCCTCCTGGTGGTCACGGTGATCGGGGTCCTGGCGGCACCGGCGCTGGTGTATGTCAGCGCCCCCGGCTTCGCCGGCACGCCGGAAAAATTCGACCTCACCGTGCAGCTGCTGCGCCTGACCTTTCCCTACATCCTTTTCATCTCCCTGGTGGCCCTGGCGGGGGGCATCCTCAACACCTACAGCAAATTCTCGATACCGGCCTTCACCCCGGTGCTGCTCAACCTGTCCTTCATCGGCTGCGCCCTTTGGCTCGCCCCCCACGTCAACCCGCCGGTGCTGGCCCTGGCCATCGCCGTCCTGCTGGGCGGTTTGCTCCAGCTCGCTTTCCTGGCCCCGTTCCTAATGAAGATCGGCATGCTCCCCCGCCTGCGCTGGAGCCTGGGCGACGAAGGCGTATGGCGCATTCTCAAGCTGATGGGACCGGCGGCCTTCGGCGTTTCCATCAGCCAGATCAGCCTGCTGATCAACACCATCTTCGCCTCTTTCCTCGCCACCGGCAGCGTGTCCTGGCTGTACTACGCCGACCGTCTGATGGAATTCCCCACCGGCATGCTCGGCGTGGCTCTCGGCTCCATCCTCCTGCCCAGCCTGTCAAAGCATTACGCCGACAAATCCCACGGCGAATACAGCGCGCTGCTGGACTGGGGACTGCGCCTGACACTCCTGCTGGCCCTGCCCGCAGCGGTCGCCCTCGCCATCCTCGCCGTCCCCCTGATCGCCTCCCTGTTCCTCCACGGCGAATTCACCGCCCACGACGTGTGGATGACCCGGGATGCCCTAGTGGCCTACAGCGCCGGCCTCCTCGGCCTGATCCTGGTGAAAGTCCTGGCCCCGGGCTTCTACGCCAGCCAGAACATCAAGACCCCGGTAAAAATCGCCCTCTTCACCCTGGTCATGACCCAGCTGATGAACCTGGCCTTCATCGGCCCTCTCCAGCACGCCGGCCTGGCCCTGGCCATCGGCCTCGGCGCCTGCGCCAACGCTGCCCTGCTGTACCATAAGCTGCGCCGCCACGGCATCTACACCCCCCAGCCCGGCTGGACCCTTTTTCTTCTCAAGGTCGCCGCCGCCATTGCCGTCATGGGGGCCGTGCTGTGGCTCGCCAAGGGGCCGGACGCCCTGTGGATGGAAGCTCCCCTCGCCGCCCGCTGGCTGCATCTGGCCTGGGCCCTTCCCGCCGGCGCCGCGGCCTATTTTTCCGCCCTCCTGGCTATGGGCTTCCGCCTGCGGTATTTCGTCCGGCGCGCGACCTAGGAACCTTCCGCCATCCCTCGACAGTTGATTGTTGCCGGGGGACGGGGTAACGTAGGGAAAACTTCAGCCCTACTGCCGACATGGAAATTTTTTCCAACCTCGATCCCGTCGTCCAGTCCGTGCTGTCGCAAATCAGCGACGGCATCCTGCTCACCGACCAAAGCGGGCACCTGCTCTTTGCCAACGAAAGCGCCCGGCGCCTGTTGAACCTGCCGGCTTCCCTCGACCAGGTCAATCTCCGCGCCATCGGCGGCGTGAACCTGAACCTGCGCATCACCCAGGCGCTGATCGAGGCCGGCCATAGCGATGCCGTCAGCAAGGCGCAAACCGGCTTCGTGGATTTCGAGCAATCTTTCGAGCTCGGCGCCCAATCCCGCCACCTGTTCATCCGTACCGGCCTGGTAAAGCGCCCCCACCACCCCAGCACCCGCCTTCTCCTCCTGCGCGACGTGACCGACCTGCGCCGCTTGCAGGCCAGGATCGAGGCTGGCGAGTCCAGCGGCATCATCACCCAGGACTTGCGCATGCGCGAGTTGCTGGCCAAGGTGCAGCAAGTGGCACCCACCGAGGCCTTCGTCCTGATCCAGGGGGAATCGGGCACCGGCAAGAACCTGATCGCGAAGATGATCCACAACCAAAGCCGCCGCGCTTCCGGACCTTTCGTGGAGCTCAACTGCGCCGCCATTCCTGAATCCCTGATCGAGTCCGAGTTGTTCGGACACGTCAAAGGCGCCTTCACCGGCGCCGTGGAAAGCCGCCAGGGGCGCTTCGCCGCCGCCGACGGCGGCACCATCTTTCTCGACGAGGTCGGCGAACTGCCTTTGCACCTCCAGGCCAAGCTGCTCAAGGTCGCCCAGGAACTGAGCTTCGAGCCGGTGGGATCGAGCAAGACCCAGACCGTCGACGTCCGCATCATCGCCGCCTCCAACCGCAACCTGCGGGACGCGGTCAACGCCCACCATTTCCGCGGCGACCTCTATTACCGTCTGAGCGTCATCACGCTTTACGTCCCCTCCTTGCGGGAGCGCAAGGGGGATATCCCCCTGCTCATCCAGCACTTTAGCGAGAAGCTGGCCCTCCGCGGCTACCCCGACAACATCCGCTTCAGCGACGAGGCTTTGCGCCTGATGTTGGAATACCCCTGGCCGGGCAACGTGCGGGAACTGGAAAACGCCGTCGAACACGCCACCATCTGCGCCAAGGAAGGCATGGTCGAGACGGACGGTCTTCCCCAGGACATCCGGGCCTACGACGGGAGCGGCATCGCCCCCCGCTTTCTGCCCACCACACCCCGCCCGTCCCCCCACTCCGACGAGCAATTGCGCGGCCAGATTCTTTTCGCCCTGAAGAAATGCCACGGCAAAAAATCCGAAGTGGCAAAAATGCTCGGCATGGAGCGCACCACCCTGTGGCGGAAAATGCGCAAGCTCGGCCTCAACTGAACGTTGCAAACCGTTGCGCAACGGCAACATTTTTCCTAACCCATTAATCAAAAAGAAAAAGTTAATAATATTGTTGCACTCACAACGTTTTCCTCCCTCTCCCTGGCATAGACCAACACATTGAAAAACAAAGAAACATCGAGTGGCACACGGATTGCTTAACCCCATTGGATTTGCCCACATAACGACATTTATCTGCTTCTCAAGGGGTCAACCATGTCCATGAGCCGGATACGCAAGGACGAAATCCGCATCGGCCAGCCGCTTCCCTGGCCGGTGTACGACAGCAACGGACTGCTGCTGCTGAGCAAGGGCTTTATCATCAGCTCCGAACGCCAGCTGGAGGCCCTGATTCAGCGGGGCCTGTACAGCAACCGGGCCGCCGCTCCGCTACGGACCGCTCCGCCGCCGGAAGCCAAGGTGTCGCCGTTCAAGATGTTCGACCACCTGCAATTGCGCCTGAAGCGCATCTGCGAGGACCTGAAGGAAGGCAGCCAGCCCGATGTCCCCGAGCGCATCCTGCGCTTCTGCTCCAACCTCCAGCACCTGTGCCGCATGGACCCCGACGCCGTGCTGGGGGCCGTGCACCTGATCCACGAGGGCCAGTACACCATCATTCACGGCCTTCACGCCGCCATCCTCACCGAGCTGTTCCTGCGCGCCCTCGGCATTTCTACCGAAGACCGCCTGCCGGTCCTGGCCGCCGCCCTGACCCACGACATCGGCATGATGGACCTCCACGACACCCTCCATAAGCAGCAAACCCCTCTCAGCGACGAGCAATGGGCGCAGGTGCGCCAGCACCCCAAGCGCAGCGTGGAAATCCTGGAAAAAGCAGGCGTCATCGATGGCATTTGGCTGGAAACGGTTCTTCACCATCACGAACGCCTGGACGGCAGCGGCTACCCCTTCGGCCTCCGGGACGAGGACATCTTCTTCCCGGCACGGGTGCTCTCCATCGTCGACGTCTACGGCGCCATGATCAAGCGCCGCGCCTACCGCGGTTCCCTCCAGGCAAAAGAGGCTCTGCGGGAGATTTTTCTCAAGCGCGCCGGCGAAGTGGACGAGCACCTGGCCAAGATTTTCGTCAAGGAACTGGGCATTTTCCCCCCCGGCGCCTTTGTCCGTCTGAAGAATAGCGAAATCGCCGTGGTCACCCACCGTAGCGGCGTCGCCACCAGTCCTATCGCCCACGCCATCATCGGACCCCGCGGCGCCCCCCTCACCAAACCTGTCAAGCGGGACACCCGCAACGAAGAGTTCGCCATTCACGAACTGGTGCCGAGGGAAAACACCGTCTCCCTCAACCTGTGCACCCTGTGGGGATACTGACCCCGCCCGGCTTTTCCCATTCCCTACCCCACAGCGCTTGCCAGCCTCCCCGTCCGCCTGGGGGCGAGCCTCCGCAGGCGCCGCTTTTCGCTAGACCAAACGCCTGATAAAACGATACAATTCAGGCTTTTTCGATGCTCAAATGCTGATTTACCGCGGGATTCCCCCCTCCTCCGACTCGCCGGTCGCCTTGACCATCGGCAACTTCGACGGCGTGCACCTGGGCCATCAGGCCATGCTGATGCGCCTGGAGGAGGCCGCGCGCGCGCGCGGCCTGCCCGCTTGCGTGATGACCTTCGAACCCCATCCGCGGGAATACTTTTCCCCCGCTGCGGCGCCCGCTCGCCTCACCAGCCTGCGGGAAAAGCTGGAGCTGTTCGAGAAATACGGCGTGGACAGGGTCTACCTGTGCCGCTTCAACCAGCGTTTCGCCCATATCCCGGCGGACGATTTCGTTCACGACATCCTGTGTCGTCGCCTGCGAACCCGCTGGGCGCTGATTGGCGATGATTTCCGCTTCGGCGCCAAGCGCGCCGGCGACTTCCATCTGCTGGAAAGCATGAGCGGCCAATGCGGCTTCGAGGTTCACGCCATGCACAGCGTCACCGCCGCGGACATGCGCGTTTCCAGCACCGCCGTGCGGGAGGCACTGGCCGACGGCAAGCTGGAGTTGGCCGCCAAGCTTCTCGGCCGCCCCTACAGCATCAGCGGCCGGGTCGTCCATGGCGACAAGGCCGGACGGCAACTCGGCTACCCTACCGCCAACATTCAGCTCAAGCACAACAAACCGCCCCTCAAGGGCATCTTCGCCGTCAAATTCTGCGGCCTCGGCGGTCTGGAACTTCCCGGCGCCGCCAGCCTGGGCATCCGTCCCACCGTAAAAACCAACGGCAAACCCACCCTGGAAGTGCACGTCTTCGGCTTCGACCGCCAGATTTACGGTGAGCACGTGCGGGTGGACTTCTACCACAAGCTGCGCGACGAGCAGAAATTCCCCAACCTAGATGCCCTGATCGAGGCCATCGGCCGCGATGTGAACGACGCCAAACGCTACTTCGGACTGCTGTCATGACCGACTACAAGAAAACCCTCAATCTGCCCGACACTCCTTTCCCCATGCGGGGCGACCTGGCCAAGCGCGAACCCGGCTGGCTCAAGGGCTGGCAAGAGAAACAGCTCTACCGGAAGATTCGCCAGGCCAGCGCGGGACGGCCGAAATTCATCCTCCACGACGGCCCCCCCTATGCCAACGGCGATATTCACATCGGCCACGCGGTAAACAAAATCCTCAAGGACATCATCGTCAAATCCAAGACCCTGGCCGGCTTCGACGCACCCTACGTGCCGGGTTGGGATTGTCACGGCCTGCCCATCGAACTGCAGGTGGAGAAGCAGCACGGCAAGAACATTCCCGCCGCCCAATTCCGCGAACTATGCCGGGACTACGCCAAGGCCCAGGTGGAACGCCAGAAAGCCGACTTCATCCGCCTCGGCGTTCTGGGGGACTGGGACCATCCCTACCTCACCATGGATTTCAAGTTCGAAGCCAACATCATGCGGGAACTGGGAAAAATCCTCGACCGCGGCTACCTGGCCCAGGGCTTGAAGCCCGTGCACTGGTGCGTGGACTGCGGTTCGGCCCTGGCGGAAGCGGAAGTGGAATACGAGGACAAGACCTCCCCTGCCATCGACGTGGCCTTCCCCATTGCCGACAAAGCCGCCCTGGCGGCTGTTTTCGGCATGCAGGATTTCGTCGAACCCGCCTATGCGGTGATCTGGACCACCACTCCCTGGACCCTGCCCGCCAACCAGGCGGTGTGCGTCCACCCCGACTTCGTCTATGACCTCGTCCAGACGCCGAAGGGCATCCTGATCCTCGCCCGGGACTTGGCCGAAGCCGCCATGAAGCGCTACGACTTCGATGCGGTGGAAGTGGTCGCCACCTGTCACGGTCGCCAGCTGGAGCACCTGCAACTACGCCACCCCTTCTACGACCGCACCGTTCCCATCATCTGCGGCGAACACGTGACCCTCGACGCCGGCACCGGCCTGGTTCACACCGCCCCCGCCCACGGCCTGGAGGACTATTTCGCCGGCCTGGAATACAAGCTGCCCGCCGACTGCCCGGTGGGGGACGACGGCCGGTTCTTCCCCTCGGTGGAACTCGTCGGCGGCCTGAGCGTGTGGGAGGCCAACGGCAAGGTGGTAGAGACCCTGGAAGCCAGCGGCCTGCTGCTCAAGCACGACAAGCTGCGCCACAGCTATCCCCACTGCTGGCGCCACAAGACTCCCATCATCTTCCGCGCCACCCACCAGTGGTTCATCCGCATGGACCAGGCCGGCAAGGAGGGACAAACCCTGCGTGAGCGCGCGATGAAAGCGGTGGACGACACCCAGTTCTTCCCCTCCTGGGGCCGCGCCCGGCTGGAAGCCATGATGAAGAACCGTCCCGACTGGTGCGTTTCCCGCCAGCGCAACTGGGGTGTGCCCATGCCCCTGTTCGTGCACAAGGAAAGCGGCCAGCTCCATCCCCGCACCCAAGAACTGCTGGAGCAGGTGGCCCTGAAGGTGGAGCAGGCCGGCATCGAAGCCTGGTTCAGCCTGGACCCGGCGGAACTGCTGGGCAATGAGGCCGACCAGTACAAAAAGGTGAGCGACACCCTGGACGTGTGGTTCGACTCCGGCGCCACCCACGCCTGCGTACTGAAGCAGCGGGACGAACTGCGCCACCCCGCCGACCTCTACCTGGAGGGTTCGGACCAGCACCGGGGCTGGTTCCAGTCGTCGCTCCTCACTGGCTGCGCCACCGACGGCCGCGCCCCCTACGACGCCTTGCTGACCCACGGCTTCGTCGTCGATGCCAACGGCCACAAGATGAGCAAATCCAAGGGCAACGTCATCGCCCCCCAGAAGGTGGTGGACACCCTCGGCGCCGACATCCTCCGCCTGTGGGTGGCCTCCACCGACTACTCCGGCGAACTGACCATCTCCGACGAAATCCTCAAGCGGGTGACCGAGGGCTACCGCCGCATCCGCAACACCCTGCGCTTCCTTCTGGCCAACCTGGCGGACTTCGACCTGCAGAAGCACGCCCTGCCCGTGGAGCAATGGCTGGAAATCGACCGTTATGCCCTGGCCATGGCGCGGGAGTTCGAGAACACCGCCAAGAGCCACTACGACAAATACGAATTCCATCAGGTGGCGCAAAAGCTGCAGACCTTCTGCTCCGAGGAACTGGGCGGCTTCTACCTCGACATCCTGAAAGACCGCCTGTACACCGCCGGAGAGCATTCGAAACCCCGGCGTTCGGCCCAGAATGCCCTCTATCACCTCACCCGCAGCCTGGTGCGACTGATGGCGCCGGTGCTGTCCTTCACCGCTGAGGAAGCATGGCAGGAGCTGAGCCAGGACCGGGAGGACAGCATCTTCCTCCACACCTGGAACGCCGTGCTGCCAACGCAAGCGGAGGAGGACGTCATTGCCGCCCGCTGGACGCAGCTGCGCCAACTCCGCGCCGACGTCCTCAAGCAGCTGGAAGAAGTGCGCGCAGCAGGTCGCATCGGCTCGGCCCTGCAAGCAGAAGTGGACCTCTACGCCATCGGTGAAATCCACGACCTGCTGGCGTCCTTCGGCGACGACCTGCGCTTCGTCTTCATCACCTCCCAGGCGCGCCTGCACCATGGCGCCGACCCCGAGGCCGCCACCAGCGAACAAGGCGTGGGCGTCAAGGTCACCCCCAGCCCCCACCAGAAATGCGAGCGTTGCTGGCACTACCGGGAGGAGGTGGGCAGCCACGCCGAGCACCCCACCCTGTGCGGCCGCTGCATCTCCAACCTCTACGGCGACGGGGAGCCCCGCCACTATGCCTAGCTGGATGCGGTGGCTGACGATCAGCGCCGGGGTCATCGTCCTCGACCAGATCACCAAATATTGGATAACGGCGGCATTCCAGCTGGGGGATAAGCTGCCGGTGCTGCCGTCCTTCAACCTGGTGCTGGCCTACAACACCGGTGCCGCCTTCAGCCTGCTGGCCGACGCGGGCGGTTGGCAGCGGGTCTTTTTCAGCCTGGTGGCGGCCGCCGCCTCGACGGTCATCGTCTTTCTCTTGCGCCGACACCCCCACCAGACCCTGTTCAGCCTGGCTCTGGCCCTGATCCTGGGGGGCGCGCTGGGAAACCTGATCGACCGCATCGCCCTCGGCCATGTGATCGACTTCATCCAGCTCTACTGGCGCGACTACTACTGGCCCGCCTTCAACGTGGCCGATTCGGCCATCACCGGCGGCGCCGTGCTGCTGGTGTGGGACAGCTTCCGCAAACCCGCCAAGCCTCGATAACAGGGAAAGACCGATGGACGTGACTGCCGAGTTCGGCGACCGGATTTTGCTGCACTACCGCCTTAGCGGTCTCAACGGCAGGGAAATCGACAACAATTTCGACGGCGAGCCGCTTCCCCTTCGGCTAGGGGAAGGCGAACTGGAGCCCAAGCTGGAGCAGTGCCTGGTGGGGCTTTCTCCCAAGCGGCGTTATGTCTTCAACCTGCCGCCCGAAGAAGCCTTCGGCACCAGCGATCCGGCGCGCATCCTGGATATTCCGCTGGAAAACTTTCCCGCGAACATGCCGGTGGAGCCGAACAGCCTGATCGCCTTCACGCTTCCGGATGGCAGCACCGCGGGCGGCGTGGTCCTGGAGAAATTCGAGGACCACGCCAGGGTGGACTTCAATCACCCCTTGAGTGATTGTCCGGTGGTGTTCGAAGTGGAAATTACCGCAATCCTGCCGGATTAACTGGCAGGCGTTTCCTTCAAGAGCGTCACCTTGACGGCGTGGGCGCCCTTGTCGCCACGGCTGACGTCGAAAGCCACCCGTTGCCCGCCGCGAAGGGTTCGGTATCCGTCCATCTGCAGCTCGGAAAAATGGACAAACAGATCTTCTCCTTCTTCCTGCTCGATAAAACCGTAGCCCTTGACACTGCTGAACCACTTAACAATACCGACTGCCATACACTTACCCTCATACTTGTTCCTGTTGTTATGGTTTTATCTGGACTATGATGAACACCTGCTTCATGCCCCTGCTATGCAATCCGCATGAGTAGTACGTAATGTGCTTATAATCAACTTTTATCCCAAATGCAAGTCCTCCTAGCCAACCCCCGCGGTTTCTGCGCCGGCGTCGACCGGGCCATCGAAATCGTCGAACGCGCCTTGCAGCAGTTCGGCGCCCCTATTTACGTGCGTCACGAGGTGGTGCACAACAAGTTCGTCGTCGACCGCCTGCGGCAGATGGGTGCCGTGTTCGTCGAGGACCTGGCGGAAGTTCCTTCCGGCAGCACCGTCATTTTCAGCGCCCACGGCGTGTCCCGTGCCGTCCAGGAAGAAGCGGAAAAACGGGGGCTGAAGGTTTTCGACGCCACCTGCCCCCTGGTGACCAAGGTGCATCTGGCCGTCGCCCGGCTGCGCAAGCAAGGCAAGGAAATCGTCATGATCGGCCACCGGGGCCACCCCGAGGTGGAAGGCACCATGGGGCAGGTGGACAACGGCATCTACCTGGTGGAGAAACCGGAAGACGTGGCGCGGCTTGAAGTCGGCACCCCGGATAATTTGGCCTTCGTCACCCAGACCACCCTCTCCATGGACGACGCCGCCGCCATCATCGCCGCCCTCAAGGAGCGTTTTCCTAGCATTGCGGGTCCGAAAACGGATGATATCTGCTATGCCACCCAAAACCGCCAGGACGCCGTCAAAACCCTCGCCCAGCGCTGCGACCTGGTGATCGTGGTCGGCTCCCCCAACAGTTCCAACTCCATCCGCCTGCGGGAAGTGGCCAGCAACCGGGGCACCGCGGCCTACTTGGTGGACAACGCCGGCCAGCTTGACCCGGTCTGGCTCCAGGGAAAGTCGCGCATCGGCGTCACCGCCGGCGCCTCCGCGCCGGAAGTGCTGGTGCAGCAGGTCATCGCCCGCCTGCGGGAACTCGGCGCGGACCAGGTGGAGGAACTCTCGGGGAGGGAGGAGAACGTGGTGTTCTCCCTTCCTCGCAACCTCGCTTCCCCGTCCTGACTATTCGTTGAACAGCTCCCGCCACAGCACGCGGCGGACGGTATTGCCGCCGGCGCCGATGGGAACCTTGCCCACATCCACCGTGGTGTCGGACAGCTTGGTCAGGCTGACCACCGAGTTGTTGGGCAGCCGCACCAGCACCGGCCGGGTGGCCAAGGAGTTGCCGAGACGCCGCGCCACCTGCTGTCCGCTGGCGGTCGAAACGAAGGAACCAGTGCGGTAATCCAGGTAGTAAATCCAGCTGTAACCCCCGATGGTGCAAGCATTGGAATTGGGCACGTTGGTGGTGAACACCAGGGTTCCCAGGGCGAGGGCGGGGTCCGTGTTGTCGCGCTCCCCCGTATCGGGCAGATCGATGTACCAACCGTCGTTGCTGGAAAAATCCACCGCATTGCTGCTGGCGGTGCGGATGATGGCGCCGTCGACATCCGTGGTCTGGGTCAGGGTCTGCTGGACCACATTGGCGGTGGCGCGGAAATTGGCCCCGTAATCCGTCGAATCGAGGGGGTCCTTGATGGCGTAAAAGGACTGTTGGGAAGTATCGGCAAGATCGGTGGTCCCCAAGTAACGGCCCGTTCCCACGTACACCACCACATGGTTGCTCACCAGGCCAAGCTCGGGCTTGGCGGTGATGGGCTGGGCGCTGGCGCCGGTATTTTTCAGGGTCGCCAGATGATGGGCCGTGTAGGCCGTCAGATCGAAGCGCCACACGTTGCCCAGCAAATCCCCGCCGTATACCCGCAGGGCGGTGTTGTCCACCATGCCGTTGTCCGTCCAGGCGTTGATGCGCGACAGACCGCTCGGCGTCGTGGTGCTGCCCACGCCAGTGCCGATCTTCTTGATGATGGCCCCCGTCTGGGCGTTCAGCACGTACAGGTAACCTTGTCCATCCCCCGGATTGACGTTGTTGTAGCCGGACGTCACCAACACCACCCAGGTGCCGTCCGGCAGCTTGGTGATGATGGGGTTGCCATAACTGTAACCCACGTCGCAATCGTCGGTTTGCCCCTCGGCGGCGGCCGTCGTGGCCGCGCAGGGCGTCACGCTGGAGTCGCGCGCCTTGAATTCCCACAGAGCCTGGGGAGCCGCCGGGTTCGTCACGTCCATGGCGTAAAAGCCGCGTCCCCCGCCGTTGAAGCCGCCAACCAGAATCGTCTTCCAGCCGCCGCCGAAATAGGCGTCGCCCACCACCGGCGTGCCGTCGACGAAGTAGCGGTGCTGAGAACTGTAGTTGAAATCCGCCAGCTTATAGAGGTTGGGCAGCACCACGGTCGGGATATAGGCGAAGGACTCGGCGCCGGTGTCCGCGTTGAAGGCATGCAGCATGCCGTCGTTGGACGCCACGTACACCATCCCCTGGCGGCTGGCGTTGGCGGTGATGAAGTCGGCATAACCCGCATCGGAATAGGCGTAGAGCGGCTTCTTCACATACACTGCCTCCGCCGACACGATATCCCCCAGGACATGGGCCCGATTGCGGTAAAGGCGGTTGGCGGCGGCATTGGTGGAACGGTTTTCGTAACCGGTTTGGCCGCGGATGAAATTCACCAGATTCGCGCCGACGGCGTTGGTTTTCTGGGTCGCGTCCAGGCACGTGGTCCCGGTGGTGCACCATTGGGACAGGGAACTGATGTTGGCCGTCTGAAAATAGGCTTGTTCCGTCGAATTCAGGTTGGCCCAGAGGAAGGGCTTCAATTTGTTGGCCGCGCTCGAGCTATAGGTATAAATCGTCCGCGTATCGGACGTCGCGCCCACCTTGCCGTCCAACAGGGTCTGCGCCGCCCAATCGACCGTGGTGGAAATGGCCCCGGTCTGCAAATCCATTTGCTGGCGGATCAGTTCCCCGGTCCACTCCTGCGTCGTGAAGGTCGAACTGAAAACGAAGTTGTCGCCGGAGGTCACGTTGGGATTACTGGTCGTCGCGGCGGCGGAAGAACCGGTGCGGGACTTGACCCCCGCCAGCGCGCTAGACAGGCCTGTTGCCAGCGTCGAGGGATCGGTAGCGGCATAATAGGTTCCTCGACCATTGACTGCCGCGTGCCAGAGGTCATCAATGTTTTCGATCTTGCCGTTACTGGAAGACACCCCTGGGACAGGCCAGTTGCAAGTCGCCCCACCTGTCAGCCAGCTGCAGCCGGTGTCGCCGTTCTTGATTTTGAGATAATCGCCAGAAGTATCCGTTTTATAGGTCGGCGAATAAATCATTTTCCCTTGGTTTCCCAAGCCCAGGCCAAAGGTCGTCATGTGTTGGTTGGCGGCGGTATCCTCCCCGCTTCCCGGGACGTTGTCCTCACACACGTCGGAACCCAAGGCGCCGATGCAGTTGCCGAGGGTAGAATTTCGCAAATCGGTCTTATAGTAATAGAACGCCACATCGGCCAGGGTATCGCTGGCGTTGGTGGTCGTCCCGCCGTCGTAGAGCGGACGTGGCGCCGTGGTAAGATTGTTATCCTGATTGCCGATGGCCGAGGTCTTGTCCAGTTTGCACCCTGCCCCATTGCGGCCCGAGCAGCCGCTGTCATGGCCCGTGTTCCAGTAGCCATCCGTGGAGAGAATCGTGAAGTTCTGCTGGCAGGAATACTGGACCGGGTCCGTCACGGTTGAACCGTTAAACGACTGACCATTCATTTTCCCCGCGTAAAGCAGGCCAGCCGTGGAAAGGGCCGAACGCAAAGGGGTGCCACTACCGGGCGACGCATTGAAAAGTTTCGAATACCAGCTACTCTTCTGGGCACTGTCGAAAGTCGCCAGATTCAGGAAGTCGCTACCTGAATTATTGTTAATGCTCATGTAGCCAACGCGGTAACCGCTGCCAATGGCCGAGAACGCGCGACTAACCACCGTTTTCATCATCAGCATCCGGCTGCGGTAATAGCTGTACCAGTTGGCGAAATTCTGCTGTTCCGCGGCACCCACCGTAACCTTGACGAAGACATTCTTGCCAGGATTCGAGTTATAGGCGCTGGCACATTCTTTGTAGAAAGTGGAGTTGGAATCCGAATAATTCTTGATGGTCTGGCTACCGGTATAATTGTAATAATACGCGGCCACCCCGGTAGAATCGGCCGATCCCACGGAAGACCCATCTCCTGCCTTGAAGCTGCTGCTCAGATTGACCGTTCCGGCAGATTGGTTGAACCCATTCTTCCATGCAGCCGTAAAGCTGGCGTTGGGATAACTGGCCCCTGTGGAGTCCACGGGCGGCAAATACGTAATATTGGGGTTGTAATAGACCCCATTACACTGACTGCTTCGCAGCCCATAATATCCAAAGGTGAAAACCACCGAACTGCCCGCATCCGATGAATCATCAGGAAGATGCGTCCAATCCATGCTCCCGGAATCATCCAAAATGAACAGAATATTGGGCAACACCACTGCGGAAGAAGACGTGACCATCGGACTGTTCGCCAAATCGGTGGTCGCGCTCCATCCCGCCAGGGGAAGGCTCAGCAGCGACGCGACCAGCAATGAGGCCAACTGGCGGCGGAAATATCGAATCGTGAAACCGGCTTTCATGGCGCTTCTCCTTGCCTCGCCCATTACATCAAAATGATGGACTGCACGTAGCTGACGGTATTTTTCGGCCCGGCAATGCGGGCTGTGATGCGATAATAGACCTGGGTGCTGCCCTGCAGGGCGATGACCCCCGCCCCCTTGCTGCTGCCCTGGACGTTGCTTTGATTGAGGTTGGTCACGCAGGCCGTCGCCGTGGCGTTGGGGTCGCCGTTGGCGGCGCACAGGCGGTGGATGATGTAGGACACGGTATTGCCCGAGCCATCCGTCGCCAGTGTGACAATGGAACTTGGGTTGGCCACTGCCAGGCTCGTGGTCCAGAAATGGTCCCAGGTCTCCGTCAGGCCGGTATTGGGGTCGATGCCGGGGTCCTGTCGGAAGGCCACATAGCCGTTGGCCGAATCACCGTTGAACAGCGTCGAACCCGTATTGTTCGCCGACAGCCAAGCGATCGCCGCCTCGATGCCCGCGTCGCCGGAATGGGTGGCGCTCTGGCGGAAGGCCAGGTTGCCGGCGATGACGTTGGACGTATCCACCGATCGCACCAGGGCGATCCCCGCCAGGGTCATGGCCACCAGCACGATAAGGGCGATGAACAGCACCACCCCCTGCTGCCGCTTCCTGATATTCATGGGCCTCAGCATGATGACTGCACCCCCATCCAGACGATATTCCGCAGAGGAATCACCGTTTCGAACAACTTGTAGCGGTAATGCTGCCAATCCGGATTGGCGGTGCCGTCTGGCTTCTTGCTGAGATCGACGCTGCCGCCGAGCCAGGCCGGCGCCGCCGGCGTCACCGCGTCCTTCTCGTACTGGGGACTTCTCGCCACCACCGCCAGACGCACCGCAGGCACCCGCGCATAGCCGCAGGCCGTGGTCGGCGTGGTCTGGTCGTAGGTATCCACCACCATGTCCATGGGCGCCGACGTGTCCCTGCCGTACTGCGCCTGCAGGCTGACGATGTTGTTGACGATGGGCACCCAGACGGAGGCATCGTTCACCTTGGCGGCATCGGTGCAGTCCTTGGCCATGTAGTCGCACATGGTGAGGTTGCCGTTGCGCACGGCATATATGTGCGCGGCGGGAAGACGGCCCATGTCGTAAAGCTTGCCGCTGGTATAGGTCACGCCGAGGCCGCCAGGCTTGTTCCAGTGGGAAGGAACCTGATTGCAGTTCTGGCCGGGGTCCTTGAATTGGCCAGAATTGTGGATCACCACGTCGGTCTGACCGCCGCCGCCCTGGCCGCAGCTGCCGCTGGCGGGAAGATCGGTGATTTGCGCCAGGGTGCAGTCGAGGCCGGGCTGAACGGCGATGACCATGTTGCCGACGGTAAAGCCGGAACGGTTGTCCACCTGATAGTTGGCGGCGGCCCCGGACTGCTGGCGGAACGACACCCCCTCGGCCAAGCCGTCGGAGGTTCCGTAGGCCACCCGCACCACGTCGGTGTTGGCGTCCCCCGCCGGGATACCCGTCGGATTGATGGTTACCGGCGCCATGGCGGTGAAAGTGAAATCGGTGGGAACGCGGTTCTCGTTGTAGGCGCGGACGTTGCAGTTGAGGATATCGAGGCTGGCCATGCCGTAACCGGCCAAAGCCGTGTCTTTCTGCAGGGTGTAGAGGGCGATGGCGCCGTTGCTTTGCGCGTCGCCGCCGCTGGTGGTGGTGCGCTTCCGTCCCTCGGAGAACAGGTAGACCTGCATCACCACCAGAATGCCGATCAGGCCCAGCACCATCCCCACCATCAGTTCGACGATGCTGAAACCTGCCGCCTTCCTGCGATTCGCCATTTCCACAAGCATCACCCTCTCCCGGTCTAACCGTTGATTTGCGCCACCAGCACGAAGCGGTGAGCGACGGACTCGCTGGGCGCCTGCCAGCGGACGGTTACCGTTACCTGATTGTTGGCCCCGAACGCCACCGTCGGCGGATTGGCCGTCGCGCCGGGAAGCGCCGCTTCCACCTGGGCTTTCCAGGTGTTGTAGGCAGCACCGCCGGTCTGGTAATTGGTCGCCATGGTGGCCCGGTTGTCCGCCCACATCTGCCCCACCAGCTGATTGGCGAGGAAGCTGGCGTCGGTCCGATACTTGGCCTCCGAGGTGCTCTTGATGGCCGCGGCCTGCATGCCCACCAAAGCCAGGATGCCGAAGGAGAAAATCAGAATGGCGATCAACCCCTCCAGCAGGATGGAGCCACGCTGCGTTGCCCGGTTTTTCGCACGAATTTCCATCTTTCCCACCTCAACACCCCAAGGGGTCCGTGGACGCCAACTTGGGATCGCACATCCGCACCTGGCCGCCGATCTGCACTTCCACCCTCAGGCAGCGCATGGTTCCCCCGCTTGCCTGGCAAGTGCCGCCCGTCGGGTTGCTCACATCAAACCTGACGACGCTCCCCGCGGTCGAGCGCCCCAAGCCGTTGAACGTAATGGCCGTCGTCCCAGGGGGCGTGGCGGTCACCGTGGCGTTGGTCGTGCCTTCGGTACCTGAGCGGGACTGAATCGTCGTCCCGCCCGCATCCGTCACGGTCCAGCTGCTGCCGTTCAGGGTAAAGGTCACCCCGCCGTTCCGTTTCACCGCCTCCGCCCTGGCCAATTGCAAGCCGTTGAGGAGGGAATCCGACAGAGTGCGAATCTGGGTATTCTGGAGCCACGTGCGGTAGCTGGGCAGCCCGAGCACAAGGAGGATGCCGATCACCGCCACCCCGATCATCAACTCCAGCAGCGTGAATCCCTTTTCCCTCATCGCGTCAACCCTCTCAGCACGAGCCGTCCTTGGCTCTCACCCAGCAGCTGGCGTTGCTGGTCCAACCGGCGGGAACGGAAGTGGTCGCCTTGGCGTTGTTCTGGTCGATGGTGAAGGTAAAGCCCCCCGTCCCCTCCGCCGTCACGCCAGTCGCCGTCACGGTGAAGGTCGTCGCGCTCAGGTTGGAGCAAGCATAGGTGAAGTAGCGCATGCCGCTCGGCAAGGGTGCCGTCGTTCCTGCCGCGCAGGCCCCGACATAGGTTCGGTTGTCCTGGAAATACTGTTCCATCTTCACCCGCATATCCGCCAATTGCGAGTAGGCCTCGGTCAGCTTGCCGCGCGTCACGTAATCCCGGTAGGATGGCATTGCTATAGCCGCCAATATTCCGATGATGACAATGGTGATCATCAACTCGATCAAGGTGAAGCCAGCGTGTTTTTTCATCATCTTCCCTTTCATGGCAGTTTGAATCATAGGACACCCTTTCGCTAATCCGCAGACCGGCCCGACCAACGGTCATTTTGGTAGAATGAACGGGATATTACCCCAAGCGACAGGTCGTGTTGAAAACAGATTGTCTGATTATAGGCGGGGGCGCGGTGGGGCTGATGACCGCCGTGGAGCTGCGCCGCCGCGGTCTTTCAGTGACGATCCTGGACCGCAACGAACCAGGGCGCGAGGCGTCCTGGGCCGGCGGCGGCATTCTTTCCCCCTTGTTGCCGTGGGATTACCCCGACACGGTGAACGTCTTGGCGCTGGCCGGCATGGAACGTTATCCAAGCCTGGCGGAAGAACTTCGCGCGGAGACCGGCATCGACCCCGAGTTGCGCCCCAGCGGCATGCTGGTTTTGCCCTCTTTCGACTATCCGCTTGCCGAGGCGTGGTGCGGGCGTTTCGCCTTCGCCATGGAAAAATGCCGCAGCCAGGACCGGCTTCCCGAACTGACCCAGGACATGGAAGGCCTGTGGTTGCCGCAGGTGAACCAGGTGCGCAATCCCCGTTTGCTCCATGCCCTGCGCCGCTGGCTGGAACAACAAGGGGTCGACATCGTCGCCGCCGCCCCCGTGGAACGGCTGGAGGCGAAGCATGGTCGCGTCGACGCCGTCGTCACGCACCGGGGAAGCTTTGCCGCGGCAAACGTCATCGTCACCGCCGGCGCCTGGAGCCGCGAGCTGCTGGTGGAACAAGCCCTGGGCTTGAGCATCTGGCCGGTGCGCGGCCAAATGCTCCTTTTCAAGGCCAGCCAACCCCGTTTCTCGCCGGTGCTGATCAAGAACGGCATTTATTTCGTTCCTCGCAACGACGGTCACATTCTCGTCGGCAGCACCCTGGAAGAGACGGGCTTCGACAAAAGCACCACCCAGGAAGCCCGCGACCACCTGTACCGGGAAGCGGTCGCGCTCCTGCCCTTCCTCGCCGCCACCCCGCTGGTGCAGCATTGGGCCGGTTTGCGCCCCGGCTCGCCGGGCAACATCCCCACCATCGATCGCCACCCGCGAATCGCCAATCTTTACCTCAACAGCGGGCATTTCCGTTACGGCGTCACCATGGCGCCCGCCAGCGCCCGACTCCTGGCAGACCTCCTGCTCGGCACCCCGCCCAGCCTCGACCCCACCCCCTATCGCTGGCCCAATTAGGCGCCACTGTTAATCCCTTTTCCCCCGTTCACCCGGCATGTATTTGACATAGCAGGGCTTATTTTTTGCGTTCGCCTAAGCCCATGAAATACAATATCTAGTATTTTCTTGACAGAAAAAACACAATATGTAGAATCTCTGGCAACAAAAGGAGCGCGAGCCCTTCGCGTGGGGTATTCCGGCAAGGCATCTGCCGTCGGCAATCAGGGAGGAGACAACATGATTGGAGCTGAATACCAGAACCGCAACACCCGACGAATACCCGTGGTTTGTCCCCTCAAGCTGCGGGTACCGGAGACCCATCAGACCTACGAAGGCTTCACCCGCCGCCTGAGCGTGGACGATATTTCCTTCGAGTCCGAGTACGTCCCCCGTTACGGCCAGTTGCTGGAGATCACCGTCACCCCCCCGCCGGGCAGCGCCTTCGTCCCGCTGCGGGCGATGATTCAGGTGTTCAGTTGCGTCGAAGGGGAAGAGAAGGGTTGGTACGAAATTTCCGGCGAAATCAAGAAGATTCTCCAGTAAGCCCCAGCCGCTCCATGACCGCCGCGCCCAAGGTGCGGTCGCCTCTGTCTCTCGCTTCGAACCTCACCCGCGCCACCGGCTTTTCTATTCGTATCACCCGCGCCAGATTCGCTGGCGTTCCCAGCACCACCGCCTCGCACTCCACCCCGTTGATCGAGCGCTCCAGCTCAGCCAGCTGTTCCGCGCTGTAGCCCAGAGCCGGTAGCACATCGCCCAGTTGCGGGAACTGCGCGTAAGCCCGGCGCAGCGAACCCACCGCTGCCGGACGGGGGTCCGCCATATCCGCGCCCAGCAGCCTGGCCGTCCGGGCCCCCACCGCCTCCTTCAAGCCACCGTGGGTGACAGAAGGGCCGTCCTCCACCACCAGCACCCGTTTGCCAGTCACCCGTTCCGGATGGTCCACGCTTTCCACGGACTCCATGAGCAGGATTTCCGCCGTCGGATTCAGGCGCCGCAATGCTGCCACGGTGGTTTCCACCTGCTCCGCCGTGGCAGCGTTGATCTTGTTCACCACCAGGAGGTCGGCGGCGCGAATATTGGCTTCGCCGGGGAAATACGCGTCCTCCTGGGCGGGGCGCAAAGGGTCGGCGACGGTAACGGTAACGTCGGCATGGAGAATTGAATGGACGCCTCCCGCCCCGTGAGCGCTGAACACGAGTTATCCACCGCGCCGGCCCCCTTCGGTAGAGAGGGACCTGCGGTGCCCGGCGCCGTGGATAACTCTGCGGTGGAGGTGGGT
>JBFXHL010000002.1:0-65632 GCA_050177075.1 Sulfuricellaceae bacterium
TCAAGGAAGGCTCGTCCAAGGACGAGGTGGAACTGGCCAAGAGCAATATCCTGCTCATCGGTCCCACCGGTTCCGGCAAGACCCTGCTGGCCCAGACCCTGGCCCGTCTTCTCAACGTGCCCTTCGTCATGGCCGACGCCACCACGCTTACCGAAGCCGGTTACGTGGGCGAGGACGTCGAGAACATCATCCAGAAGCTGCTGCAGAAGTGCGACTACGATATCGACAAGGCCCAGCGCGGCATCGTCTATATCGATGAAATCGACAAGATTTCCCGCAAGTCCGACAACCCGTCCATCACCCGGGACGTGTCCGGCGAGGGGGTGCAGCAGGCGCTGCTCAAGCTGATCGAGGGCACCGTCGCCTCCGTTCCTCCCCAGGGCGGGCGCAAGCATCCGAATCAGGAGTTCGTCCAGGTGGACACCACCAATATCCTGTTCATTTGCGGCGGCGCCTTCGCGGGCTTGGAGAAGGTCATCCAGAACCGCTCCGAGAAGGGCGGTATCGGTTTCGGCGCGGAAGTGAAGAGCAAGGACGACCGCAAGGAAATCGGCGAAGTGCTGCGGGACGTGGAGCCGGAGGACCTGATCCGCTTCGGCCTGATTCCCGAGTTCGTCGGCCGCCTGCCGGTGGTGGCCACCCTGGAGGATCTGGACGAAGAGGCTTTGATGAAAATCCTGGTGGAGCCCAAGAATGCGCTCACCAAGCAATATCAAAAGCTGTTCGCCATGGAAGGGGCGGAGCTGGAGTTCCGCGAAGAAGCCCTCAAGGCGTGCGCCCAGAAGGCGATCAAGCGCAAGACCGGCGCCCGGGGGCTACGCTCCATCATCGAGCATGCCCTGCTGGACACCATGTACGACCTGCCGTCCCTGGCCAACGTGACCAAGGTGGTGGTGGACGAGAACACCATCAACAATGGCCATCCCCTGCTGATCTACGCCGATCAGCCCATGGCTGCCGATTCGGCGTGAGCGTGACGGCCGGGGCTTGAAATCCCCGGCCCCGCCCCCATTCTCGTAATACTTGAGCAAAATATAAGGTAAATCGATATGACCACTTCTAAGTATCCCGAGGCCGGCGGCGAACCGACTACCCTCCCCCTGCTGCCCCTACGGGACGTAGTGGTATTCCCACACATGGTCATCCCCCTCTTCGTGGGGCGGCCGAAATCCATCAAGGCCCTGGAAGCCGCCATGGAGTCCGGCAAGCATATCCTGCTGGTGGCGCAGAAATCCGCCGCCAAGGACGAGCCGGCCCTGGAGGATCTTTACGACGTGGGCAGCGTTTCCACCGTCTTGCAGATGCTCAAGCTTCCCGACGGCACGGTGAAGGTGCTGGTGGAAGGCGAATATCGCGCCCAGGTGAGCCAAGTTTCCGATCTCAAGACCCATTTCATGGCCGAGGCGGTGGCCGTTTCTCCCGACCAAGTGGAGGACCACGAGGTCGAGGCCCTCATGCGCAGCCTGTTCGCGCAGTTCGACCAGTACGTCAAGTTGAACAAGAAGATTCCCCCGGAAATCCTGACCTCCCTCGCCAGCATCGATGAGGCCGGCCGCCTGGCGGATACCATCGCCGCCCATCTGCCCCTCAAGCTGGAACAGAAGCAGAAGGTGCTGGAGATGTTCCCGGTGCGGGAGCGCATGGAGCATCTGCTGGGCCTGCTGGAAGCGGAAATCGACATCCTTCAGGTGGAAAAGCGCATCCGCAGCCGCGTCAAGCGCCAGATGGAGAAGAGCCAGCGGGAGTACTACCTCAACGAGCAGGTCAAGGCGATCCAGAAAGAGCTGGGCGAGATGGAAGAGGGCGCTGACCTGGACGAACTGGACAAGCGCATCAAGGAAGCGCAGATGTCCAAGGAGGCCACCGCCAAGGCCGAATCCGAGCTGAAGAAGTTGCGCATGATGTCGCCCATGTCGGCGGAGGCAACCGTGGTGCGCACCTACATCGAAACGCTGACCAATCTGCCGTGGAAGAAAAAAACCAAGATCAGCAAGGATCTGAAAAAAGCCGAGGCGATTCTGGAGAAGGACCACTACGGCCTGGAGAAGGTCAAGGAACGCATCGTCGAGTATTTGGCGGTACAGCAGCGAGTGGACAAGCTGAAGGCGCCGATTCTTTGCCTGGTCGGGCCTCCCGGCGTGGGAAAGACCTCGCTGGGCCAGTCCATCGCCAAATCCACCAATCGCAAATTCATCCGCATGGCCCTGGGGGGCGTGCGTGACGAGGCCGAGATTCGCGGCCACCGCCGTACCTATATCGGCTCCATGCCGGGCAAGGTGTTGCAGAGCATGACCAAGGTCGCTGTCCGCAATCCCCTGTTCCTTCTCGACGAGGTGGACAAGATGGGCATGGACTTCCGTGGCGACCCCTCGTCGGCGCTGTTGGAGGTGCTGGACCCGGAGCAGAACCATACCTTCGTCGACCATTATGTGGAAGTGGAATACGACCTCTCCGACGTAATGTTCGTCGCCACCGCCAATACCCTTAACATCCCGGCGCCCCTGCTGGACCGGATGGAGGTGATCCGTCTTTCCGGCTACACGGAAGACGAGAAGGTCAATATCGCCATGCGCTATCTGCTGCCCAAGCAGATGAAGACCCACGGCCTCAAGCCTACGGAACTCAATGTCAGCGAGGGCGCCATCCGTGACGTCATCCGCTACTACACCCGGGAAGCCGGCGTGCGCAGCCTGGAACGGGAAGTGGCGAAAATCTGCCGCAAGGTGGTAAAAAGCCTGCTGACGCGCCGTAGCGAAAGGCGCATCAGCGTTACCCCCCGCAACCTGGAAAAATACCTGGGCGTGCGGCGTTACAGCTACGGCATGGCGGAGAAAAACAACCAGGTGGGCCAGGTTACCGGCTTGGCCTGGACCGAGGTGGGCGGGGAACTGCTCACCATCGAGAGCGTGGTCCTGCCCGGCAAGGGAAAGATGATGACCACCGGCAAGCTGGGCGAGGTCATGCAGGAATCCATCCAGGCGGCGCTCTCCGTGGTGCGCGCCCGTTCCACCAAGCTGGGAATCGCCGAGGACTTCTACCAGAAGAACGACATCCACATTCACCTTCCCGAGGGCGCCACCCCCAAGGATGGGCCGAGCGCGGGCATCGCCATCTGCACCGCCATGGTGTCGGTGCTGACCAACATCCCCGTGAGGGCCGATGTGGCCATGACCGGCGAGATCACCTTGCGGGGCGAGGTGCTGCCCATCGGCGGGTTGAAGGAAAAGCTGCTGGCCGCGCACCGTGGCGGTATCAAGACGGTGCTGATTCCAACGGAGAACGTCAAGGACCTGGCCGAGATTCCGGACAACATCAAAAACAAGCTCGACATCCACCCGGTGAAATGGGTCGAAGAGGTGCTGGAAATGGCGCTGGAGCGCAAACCTGAGCCCCTGAAGGCGGAAAGCGGCGCTGACGCCACACCTCCGGGGACAGATGAAGCAATTTCTAATGCAAATGTCATAACCCACTGAGCGGCTACGATTTTTTGTAGTGACAAATGCGGAAGTCCAAGCGGGGCGGTGCAAACCGCCCCGTTTTTTTGCTGAAACCGCTTGACACAAGGATTTCGGGATTGTTATAAAGCGTGTGCAGGGTTCGTTTCAACCTTTGACCAACGAGAAAGGGGAATTACGTGAACAAGTCTGAGCTGATTGATCAAATCGCCAAATCCGCCGATATGTCCAAAGCCGCCGCAACCCGTGCTCTGGATGCCGCCGTCAAGGCCGTGCAGGGCGCCCTGAAGAAGGGTGACATGGTTACCCTGGTGGGCTTCGGCACTTTCTATGTCGGCAAGCGTGCTGCCCGTAACGGCCGCAACCCCCGTACCGGCGCCACCATCAAGATCAAGGCCGCCAAGGTGCCGAAGTTCCGTGCTGGTAAAGCACTGAAGGATGCGGTAAACTAAGCATCTTTCTGGGTGCTTAGCTCAGTTGGTAGAGCGTCGCCCTTACAAGGCGAATGTCGGCGGTTCGACCCCGTCAGCACCCACCAGCAGGTTAGTTAGGAGTGGTAGTTCAGTCGGTTAGAATACCGGCCTGTCACGCCGGGGGTCGCGGGTTCGAGTCCCGTCCACTCCGCCAGTACAAGGGCGAACCTAGTTCGCCCTTTTTTACTTTACGGCCGTCGGCCAACCAACCGCGAAGTCATCGCTATGCTCGAAGCCATCCGTGAGCGCGCCCAGAGCTGGGTCGCCAAACTTATTCTCGCCCTGATCGCCGTTCCTTTCGCCCTCTGGGGAGTCGATTCCTATATCCGCCATGCCGGAGATACCGCGGTCGTGGCGACGGTCGGCAAACAGGATATCACTCTGCAGGAATTCAGCCGCATGCTGCGGGAGCAGCAGCAGCGCATGGGCAGCCAAGCGGACACGCCGGAAGTGCGGCAGGCGCTTCTGGATGCCATGATCCACCAGCGGTTGCTGGTGCAGCAGGCCTCTGCCGCTGGCGTGGCGGTGCCGGAGGGGTTTATCGACGGCATCATCGCAGGCGTTCCGGCGTTTCAGGAAGGCGGACGTTTTTCCCAGACTAAGTTCGAAGAGTGGGTGCGCCAACAGGGGATGACGCCGCAGATTTTCAAGAATCGTCTGCGCGACGACCTGCTGGTGCAGCAACTGGAGAGCGGTTTCCTGGATACGGTTTCGGCCCCCAGGGCGGTGCTGGACAACATCATTCAGGTCAACGAGCAGCAGCGCGCGCTGAGCCAAGCCGTGGTGGGAGCCGACCGTTTCCTGGCCGCCATCAAGCCGGATCCCGATGGGGCCAAGGACTATTACGACAAACATCCCGACGAGTTCCGCATTCCCGAGCGGGTGAAGCTGGAGCTGGTGGTGTTGTCGCAGAACGATCTGATGCAACAGGTCACGGTAAGCGAGGATGAGGCGAAGCAGTACTACACGAGCCATGCCGCGCAATACCAGTCGCCAGAGGAGCGTCGCGCCAGCCATATTTTGATCGCCGTGTCGCCCAAGGCCACCGACGCCGAGCGCAAGGCGGCGGAACAGAAGGCGCAGCAGCTTGCCGCGGAAGCGAAAAAGAATCCCGCCTCCTTCCCTGAGCTGGCGAAAAAGAATTCCCAGGACCCCGGTTCCGCCGAGAAAGGCGGCGACCTGGGATTCTTCGGTCGCGGGATGATGGTGAAGCCCTTCGAGGACGCGGTATTCGCCATGAAGGCGGGGGATATCAGCGGTCCCGTGAAGTCCGACTTCGGCTACCACGTCATTCGCCTGACGGAAGTGAGGGCCGCCAAGGCGCGTCCTTTCGAAGCGGTGCGCGGGGAAATCGAAATGGAATTGCGTAAGCAGAAGGCATCGCGCAAATTCGCCGAGGTGGCGGATACCTTCGGCAATACCGTCTACGAGCAGTCCGACAGCCTGAAGCCCGCCGCCGATGCGCTGAAGCTGAAAGTCCAGACCACCGACTGGCTCAGCAAGGACGGGCCTTTCCCCTTCAATAGCGACAAGTTGCGCCAGGCGGTGTTCAGCGACGACGTGCTGAAAAACAAGCGCAACACCGATGCGGTGGAAGTGGCGCCCAATACCCTGGCGGCTGCCCGGGTCGCGGATTATCAGGCCGCTGCCATGCGCCCCTTCGCCGAGGTGAAGGATGCCCTGATTCAGCGCTTGAGGCAGGAGCAGGCGGTGGCGATGGCGGTCAAGCAGGGCAAGGAGTGGTTGGCCCTGCTCCGGCAGGGCAAGGCCGTGGAAGGCTTGTCATGGAGCAATGCCGCCGACGCCTCGCGCTTGAAGCATCCCGAGGGTTACAGCGTGCCGGTGCTGCAGGAGGCATTCAAGGCCGACGTGCGCAAGCTGCCGGCCTATGCCGGGGCGGAAGAACCCGGCAAGGGCTTCGTCCTGGTCAAAGTCAGCGGCGTCAAGGATGTCGCGGCCATTGACGACAACCGCCGTCGCGCTTATGGGGCTCAGCTCAACGCCATGCTGGCGCGGGAGTATGCCCATGCCTTCCTGAGCAGCCTGAAGGAGCAGATCAAGGTGACGATCAAGAAGGAAAATCTGGAGAAGAGCGGCCAGGCCGGTTGATAGCTGGCTTGGAGGACGGCAGCCGCCCGCCTTGCGCGGGCGGTTTTGTTTTGGGGGAAACGTTTAAACCCGGAAAGCCCGCGTACCCAGGGAGGCGAGGTAGTCCAAGACGCGCTTGGCCATATCCTGCAGGGGCACGATCTCATCCACTCCACCCATGGCGATGGCCTCCTTGGGCATGCCGAAAACCACGCAGCTCGCCTCGTCCTGGGCGAAGGTGTAGGCGCCGGCCTTTTTCATTTCCAGCATTCCGGCGGCGCCATCCTTGCCCATGCCGGTGAGGATGACGCCGATGGCGTTCTGGCCGGCATAGTTGGCGGCGGAACGGAACAGAACGTCGACGGAGGGCCGATGGCGGTTTACCGGCGGTCCCTGGTTCAGTTCGCATATATAGTTGGCGCCGCTGCGCTTCAGCAGCAAGTGGGAATGGCCGGGGGCGATATAGGCATGGCCGGGAAGGACCCGCTCGCCGTCCGCCGCTTCCTTGACGGTGATCTTGCACAGGCCGTCGAGACGCTTGGCGAAGGCATTGGTGAAGGCTTCCGGCATGTGCTGGGTGATCAGGATGCCGGGGCAGTCCGGGGGCAGTTTGACCAGTACGTCCTTGATCGCCTCGGTGCCCCCGGTGGAGGCGCCGATGATAATGAGTTTCTCGGTGGAGGTGATGCGGTTGGAGACGGCGGGCAGTACGGCGTCGGCGGTGTAGCGCTGCTCGACCTTGATGGCCGGGAGCGCCTTGATCCGTGCCCTGGCGGCGGTGCGAATCTTGTCCGTGATCTCCGTCGTGTATTCCTGCAGGCCGCGGGAAATGTCCAGCTTCGGCTTGGTGACGAAATCCACCGCGCCCAACTCCAAGGCGCGCAAGGTGATGTCCGATCCCCTTTCGGTCAGGGAGGAGACCATGACCACCGGCATCGGGCGCAGACGCATGAGTTTTTCCAGGAAATCCAGCCCGTCCATCTTGGGCATTTCCACATCCAGGGTGATCACATCCGGATTGAGTTTCTTGATCTGTTCCCGCGCCACAAGCGGGTCGGGAGCGGTGCCCACCACCTTCATGTCGGGCTGCGAGTTGATGATCTCGGAGAGCATCTGGCGAACCAGGGCGGAATCGTCAACGACCAATACTTTTATCGGCATGGTTTGAAACTCGTGTTCTCAGAACAGTTCTACATCCCCGGCGATGGGGGTGACTTGCAGCCGGGAGCTGTATTCCTTCTCGCGCTCGAAGATGGTGTTGTTGTGGATATTGCGCAGGCGCTTGATGAGCACCTTGCCGGTTTTGGGAAAAAAATAGACCTTGCGCGGGTAGATGCCCACCAAATCTTGGGCCACCACCCGGATTTTCTCCGTCTTCAAATATTCCAGGGCGAAATGGGCGTTGCGCTCGCCGATGTTGTGCACCGTAAAATGCCGCATCACGTTGCCGCCGCCGAACACCTTGGCCTCCAGGTTGGGGCGCTTGGCGCCGAGCTTGATTAGCTGGTTGATCAACACTTCCATGGCGTAGGTGCCATAGCGGGCGGAACTGCTGAGGGGGTCGCCATTTTCTGTGCCGCTTTCGGGGAGCATGAAATGGTTCATGCCGCCGATGCCGGAGACGCGGTCGCGGATGCAGGCCGAGACGCAGGAGCCGAGCACGGTGACGATCAGCATGTCCCGTCGGGTGACGTAGTATTCGCCGGGCAGTATTTTGGCCGCCTCGATGTCGAACTGGCGGTCGTAGTATTGGTTGGGAGCAAGGTGCTCCTCGAAGGCATGCTCAACCATGGCGCAGCGTCCCTGTCACTGCGCGGGGTTTGGTCAGTTCGTAGACGGTCTGCCCACGGGGGCGGAAGATATCGGTGGCGTGGCCGAAGCTTTCCGAGTGGCCGGCAAAGAGCAGTCCTTCCGGCCGCAGCAGGGGGACGAACTTTTCCAGGATGCGGCGCTGGGTGGGCTTATCGAAATAGATCATCACGTTGCGGCAGAAGATGGCGTCGAAGGGGCCGCGAATCGGCCAGGCGCTGTCCAGCAGGTTGATCTGGCGGAAGGTGATCATGTTCCGCAGCTCCGGGCGAACCCGGGCATAGCCCTCCTGGGCGCCGCTGCCCTTGAGGAAAAAGCGCTTGATCGTTTCCTGGGGGAGCTTCTGCAGGCGTTCCATGGGATAGATGCCGGCCTCGGCCTTGGCCAGGACGTTGGTGTCCAGGTCCGAGGCGAGAATCTTTACCGGCGGCGTGAAGCTGCCGTACAGGTCGACCATGGTCATGGCCATGGAGTAGGGCTCTTCGCCGGTGGAAGCGGCGGAGCACCAGAGGGTTGCCGGGTGCTTGCCGAGGGCGTGTTGCCGGATGTGCTCGGCGAGGAGCGGAAAGTGGTGCTGCTCGCGGAAAAAGGAGGTCAGGTTGGTGGTGAGGGAGTTGACGAAGGACTCCCACTCTTTTTCGTCGCCGTTTTCCAGGCGCCGCAGGTAATCGGCGAAGGTGTGCAGGCCGGTGGCGCGCAGGCGGCGCGCCAAGCGGCTGTACACCATGTCGAACTTATGGGGGGCGAGGGAGATGCCGGCGTGTTCGTAAATCATTTTGCGGATTTTCTCGAAATCCTGCATGGTGAAGTCGAATTCGCGGTCATCGGCGCTCATGGTGATCTTTCCGAACAGAACTGCAATGCCGGCAACGGCAGCCTTAGCCGCCCTGGGACATCCTGACGAGGGAGCCGATGTCCAGGATCAGGGCCACCTTGCCGTCGCCCATGATGGTGGCACCGGATATCCCCGCGACTTTGCGGAAATTGGTCTCCAGACTCTTGATCACCACCTGGTGCTGGCCTTCCAGTTCGTCCACGAACAAGGCCACTTTCTTGCCCTCCGTTTCCACCAGCACTAGGATGCCTTCCTCTGGCTGCGTGAATTTCGGCTCGATGCCGAACACCTCGTGGAGGGCCAACAGAGGGACGTATTCCCCCCGTACGTGCACCACCTTGCCGGTTTCGCCGGACATGGTCTTGATGTCGCCGGGCATGGGCTTGAGGGATTCGACGATGTAGGTGAGCGGGATGATATAGATTTCCCCGCCCACGGAGATGGACATGCCGTCCAGGATGGCCAGGGTCAGCGGCAAGCGGATTACGATGCGCGTGCCGACGCCGAGGGTGGAATCGACCTCGACGCGCCCGCCCATGCCGTGGACGATGTTTTTCTTCACCACGTCCATGCCTACGCCGCGGCCGGAAACGTCCGTCACTACCTCGGCGGTGGAGAAGCCGGGGGCGAAGATGAGCTGCCATACCTCCTGATCGAGGGCGGTGTCGCTGATGGGAATGCCCCGTTCCTTGGCCTTTGCGAGGATTTTTTCCCGGTTCATGCCGGCGCCGTCGTCGATGACCTCGATCACGATGTTGCCGCCCTGGTGGGATGCGCGCAGGGTTACCGTGCCCTTGGCGGGTTTGCCGGCGGCGATGCGTTTTTCCGGCGTTTCGATGCCGTGGTCCAGGCTGTTGCGCACCAGGTGGGTGAGGGGGTCGGACAGTTTTTCGATCAACCCCTTGTCCAGTTCGGTGCCTTCGCCGATGGTTTTCAGTTCCACCTGCTTGCCGAGCTTGCCGCACAGATCGCGCACCACGCGGGGGAAGCGGCTGAAAACGAAGCTCATGGGCATCATGCGGATGGACATGACGCTTTCCTGCAAATCGCGGGTATTGTGTTCCAGTTGGCTGAGGGCGCCCTGGATGGTTTCGTAGGCGACCGGGTCGATCTTGCCGGCGGTCTGGGCCAGCATGGCCTGGGTGATGACCAGTTCCCCCACCAGGTTGATGAGGTGATCCACCTTCTCCACGCTGACGCGGATGGAGTTGGATTCCGACTGGGCGGAGACGGCAACCTTGTCGGTCTCGCGGCGTCCGGCCTTGACCGCTGACAGTGCCGGATTGTCCTCCGCCCGCCGGCCAGGATTTTGCGGCGTGCGGTGTTCTTCTGCGCTGGCTTCCGGCGCCGGGGCCGGGATATCGGTGAAGAAGCCGTAACCGTTTTCTTCTTCCTCCGCTTGCTTGCGCAGGGCGGTGACGTCGGTGAAGAAGCCGAAACCGTCGCCTTCCTCCCCTTCTTCGGCAGGTGTTTCCAGGGGGGCGAAGAAGCCGTAGCTGCCGTCCTCGGCATCTTGCGGCGGCGCGGCGGGCGCAGCGCCTTCGGCCTCGATGGCCAGTTCGCCTTCCTGAGCGACGAAGTCGAACAATTCGCGGATGGCGGCTTCGCCGGCTTCCGTGGTCAGGCGGAAGCGCCAAGCGGGGGGCTGGCCGGTGCCGTTTTCGAGAATTTCCAAGGTTCCCAGCTTGCCCAGTTCGGCGGCCAGGTTTTCCGTGTTGACGCCACGGCCGGCAAAGTCTGCGCCGGGGGTGAAGCGCACCAGGAAGGTGGCGGCGGCCGGGGCGGGGGCGGCACTGTCGCTGGCGGCGGGGGCCACGGGTTCTTCGGGGGATTCTTCGGCGCCGGTCAAGCGGCTCAGTTCGGCGGAAATGGCCTGGGCGGCGGCCGGGTCCACTTCGACGCCGTTCTGGTGCCCTTCCAGTTGCTCCCGCAGGACGTCGCCGGCCCGCAGAAAGACGTCGATCATCTCGCTGCGGAGGTGCAGTTCGTGGTTGCGGATGCGGTCGAGGAGGGACTCCAGGATATGGGTGACCCCGGTCATGTCGGTGAAACCGAAGGTGGCGCTGCCCCCCTTGATGGAATGGGCGGCGCGGAAGATGGCGTTGAGTTGCTCCTGGTCCGGGGAATCCACGTCCAGGGAGAGGAGCAGGTTCTCCATGTTGCCCAGATGTTCCGCGGCTTCCTCGAAGAACACCTGGTAGAACTGGCTCATATCGACGGTCATGGCGATTGCTCTCTAAAAACGTGAGTGCCGAATCGGGGCGGAGTCGGAGTCAGCCAATAACTTTTTTGACGACTTCCAGCAGTTTTTGCGGATCGAAGGGCTTCACCAGCCACCCGGTGGCGCCGGCGGCACGGCCCTGGGCCTTCATGGCGTCGCTGGATTCGGTGGTGAGCATCAGGATCGGGACCATCTTGTACTGGGGCATGGCGCGGAGGGATTTGATCAGTCCCAGGCCGTCCAGGCGGGGCATGTTCTGGTCGGAGAGGATAAGGTTGAATGCTTTCGTTTTCGCCTTTTGCAGGCCGTCTTCGCCATCCACGGCTTCAACCACTTCGTAGCCTGCTCCCTTGAGGGTGAAGGAAACCATCTGGCGGATGGAGGCGGAGTCGTCAACGGTGAGAATGGACTTTGGCATGTATCAAATTCCCGACGGAGTAGGTTTAAACAGGTTCCATTCTAGTACGGAACACGCAAATAAGCAGGTAGGGGTTTCCCTTAAAGAATGACTTTTGGCGCGGAATATCCTAAAGCGCATAGTGCACCACCGCTTCGTTCCCGTTGCCATCGTAGCGCATGTCGACGCACAGGCTCTTCACCAGAGGGATGCCGCGGCCGGCGGGGGTGGCGTTGTTGTCCAGGGAACGGCCAAGGAAGGAATGGTAGTCGAAGCCGGGGCCGCTGTCTTTGACCCGGATGCGCAGCAGGCGCTTGCCTTCCATGGTGAAATGCTCCAACTGGATTTCGATCTCGCCTTCGGCCAGGGTTTCGAGCCTTTCCTGTCGCAACAGGAGGTAGCGGTCGAAGCCGTCAGGCTGTGACTTGAGGGTGGAATCCAAGCCCAGCAGGCCATGGTCGAGGGCGTTGTTGTAAAGTTCGGAAATGATCAGGAACAGGTGGCTGCTGTGTTCCTTGCCCAGTTCCATGGCTTCCAGGTTGTGCAGCAAGAGGGGGATAAGGTCAACATGCCGCAGTTCCGGGGCGCTGACCCCGAAGGTGAAGCTCCAGTGGCCGGAATTCATGGTTTTGGAACGGGGGGCGACGGTTTCCGGCAGGCTGATTTCCTCTTTCTCGGCCGGGCAGGAAACCATTACCAAGGAGATGTCGTCGTGGGCCGCCAGGTTGCCAAGGTGTTCCTGCAAGGCGGCGACGAGGGAGATGAAGCGTTGCCGGTCGGTGACGTGTTCCAGGACCTGGAGAAAGCGGGCCTTGCCGAAAGACTGGCCGGCGGCGTTTTCCGCTTCCAGCAGGCCGTCCGAGCAGATCACCAGTCGGCCCGCGCTATCCCAGGGGTGGATCTCGGTCTGGGAGTTGAACAATTGCTGGTTGAGAATCCCCAGGGGAAGGTGGCGGGAGGCGAATTGGTGGGTGATTTGGCCATCCTCGGTGACGAAGACCGGGCTGGGGTTGCCGCCGTTCCATACTTCGATGAGCTTTTCCCGCGGGTTGATGCAGGCGATGACGGCGGCGACGAAACGGTCGGAGGGGGTCAGGGCGCTGATTTTCCGGTTCATCTCCTCGGCGATGTGGGAGACGCTGAAGCCTTTTTCCGCCATGCCGTAGAAAATCTGCGTGATGGGCAGCAGGTTCAGGGCGGCGGGAAGCCCGTGGCCGGTGGCGTCGGCGAGGATGACGTAGAGGTCGTTGCTGCGGGAGCGGGTGGCCGCCACCAGGTCGCCGCTGAAGCGCCGGGCGGGGGAGACCCAGTACTGGAGCATCTTGTCGTTGAGGCCTTCGGCGTGGATCAGGCGTTTCATCAGCTCGTCGGCGATGCGCTGCTCCTCCTCCGCCTCGTCGCGGTAACGTTCCAACTGCTTGGCGTTCTCGGCCAGCTGCCGCTGCATCTGGGCGATGCGCCGCATGACGTTGATTTTGGCTTCGAGGATGACGAAATTGATCGGCTTGGTGAGGTAGTCGTCGGCGCCGATTTCCAGGCCCTTGGCCTGGTCCTGTTCATGGCTTTTGGCGCTGACGATGATGACCGGCACCCAGTTCTTCGACAGGGCCTTGATTTTGGCGGTGGCCTCCAGGCCATCCATGACCGGCATCATCACGTCCATCAGCACCATGTCCGGATTCTCCCGGACGAAGGCGTCCACGGCCTCCAGGCCGTTGGTGGCGGTAATGACGGCATGTCCGAGGCGGGAGATGAATTTGCTGATGAGAAGCAGATTGGCCTGGGTGTCGTCGGCGACCAGGACTTTTAGCGACCCATTGTCGTGATCTGCGGGAGAAGTGGGCGGCATGAAGGCGATAAGCGCTTAGGGGGCCGGCAAGAAAGACTTGCCGGCGCGGAACCTCATTTCATGGTGAAGAGACGGTTGAAGTTGGCCACTTCCAGCACTTGCATCACCGTGCCGCGGCAGTTGGCCAGCACCAGCTCCTTTTTGGCCGCCGCCGCGCGTTCCTTGAGCAGGAGCAGCATGCCCAGGGCCGAGCTGTCGAGGTACTCCACGTCCCCCAGGTCGATTTCCAGGGTGTGGATGCTGGCATCGCTGAGGGGTGTGTCGTAACTGCTGCGGAACAGGCGTTGGGAATTGAAATCGAAACGGCCATTGAGGACGATCCGCGCCGTGCCTTCGCTGATGTGGGTGTTGATTTGCAGTGCCATGGCTCCAACTTTCGTCTAGGTAGTTGAATGGGATTCTAAAACAGCTCGATGTCGCCCGCCGACATTTCCGCCTGGGATACCGGGTTGTGCTTGACCTGCTCCACCAGTTTGGCCGCCTCGGTCAGGGCTTCCTTGAAGTGCTGCAGGCGGAGGCGGCATTCGATGCTGGCCTCGGTTGCCGAGCTCTCTTCGGCCAGGGGGATGGCGGCGATGCTATCCATCACCGATTCCATGGCCGCGATGCGTTTGTCGATATGGCCGAGGAGCTGGGTGGTGAGGTCCTGGAACTGGAGGGAGGTGATAGCGGTGTTGACGTTCTGCTCCACCTGTCCGGAAATATCGGTCAGTTCGCTGACGGCGTCGGCCATTTCCTGGTTGAGGGTTTGGATGTTGTCCATCATCTCCTGCACCCGGGTCTTGTTGCGCAGGGCGAAGTTCATGTCCTTGGAGGCCAGGGCGTTGATCGCGCTTTCCGCCTGGGTGACGGACTGGTGGACGGTTTCCATGTGGCTGCGGATCTGGTCGCTGAAATGGTTGGAGCGGTTGGACAGGCTGCGCACTTCGTCGGCCACCACCGCGAAACCGCGCCCCGCCTCGCCGGCCCGGGCCGCCTCGATGGCCGCGTTGAGGGCGAGGAGGTTGGTCTGCTTGGAGATGGCCTCGATCTCGCCGAGGATGCCGAGGATGTGGGACACTTCGGCGGTGACGCTATCCATCATTTCCACCAGGCTCATGGCCGTCTTGCTGGTCTCGATGGTGGATTCCACGAACAGGGACAAGGTGTCGGAGGTTTCCTTGACGAAGCCTTCGAAGCTGATGGGGAAGGCCTGCCCCGCTTTCTCGGACTCCGCCTCGTGCCCGGATTCTTCGCCATTGTGCCGCGCGGTGAGCTTCAGGGCGATCTCCTGCTGGCGGCGGCTTTCCTCGTTGAGGTTGGTGAAGCTGGTGATCAGCTTGTCGATGGCGTCGGTGAGAATGGTCCGTACCTGGGTCACCTCGTCCTGCATGGTCCGGTACTGGCTGTTGAACTCCGCCGACAGCTCGGTGAACAGGGCATGGGTTTCCTTGGTGACGGCGTCGATTTCCCCATCCACGGCGCGCCAGCTGTCCACTTCCTGCCGTTGCACCTTGGCGATGGTGCGGTAAAAGATGAAGGCCCAGCCGAAATAGACCACGCCGAAAATCAGCAGGCTGCCGGGCGAGAAAAGGGAGGCAAACAGCTTGAATTCGCCGCTGTACCAGATGCCGGCCACCCCGACGAGGAACAGCACCCCGCCGAGGAGCATGGCCTGGGTGAAGGGAACGATGGTTTTAGATTTTATTGGCATGTAACCCCACGATCAGCCTGGTGAAGGGCGGCCTTCCATTCAGTGGAGGCCACCTCCATTATGGGTAAGCGGCCGGGTAAAAACAAGCCCATGATTTGCCGGGCTTATTCTTTTTCCGGCGGCGCGGGTCAAACCTCGTCCGGGTTGCCCAGGGCGGTGATGTTGAAGCCGCCGTCCACGTAGGTGATTTCGCCGGTGACGCCGGAAGCCAGGTCGCTGCACAGGAAGGCGGCCACGTTGCCCACTTCCTCGATGGTCACGTTGCGGCGCAGGGGGGCGTTGCGCTCGTTGTAGCCCAGCAGCTTGTTGAAGTCGCCGATGCCGGCGGCGGCCAGGGTCTTGATCGGGCCGGCGGAAACGCCGTTGACGCGGATGCCCTTGGGACCCAGGCTGGCGGCCATGTAGCGCACGTTGGCTTCCAGGCTGGCCTTGGCCAGGCCCATGACGTTGTAGTGGGGCACGTAGCGCTCCGCGCCCAGGTAGGACAGGGTCAGCAGGGAGGCTTTGCGGCCCAGCATCATGGGCAGGCCGGCCTTGGCCAGGGCGGCGAAGCTGTAGGAGCTGATGTCGTGGGCGATGCGGAAGCCTTCCCGGGTCACGCTGTCGAGGAAGTCGTTGTCCAGTTCGCCCTTGGGGGCGTAGGCGATGGAGTGGACGATGCCGTCCAGGCCGTCCCACTGCTTGCCGAGGTCGGCGAACAGCTGGTTGATTTCGTCGTCGCTGGCCACGTCGCAGGGATAGACGGCGGAGCCGGCGAAATCCTTGCCGACGATATCTTCCACGCGGCCCTTGATCTTCTCGTTCTGATAAGTGAAGGCCAGTTCGGCGCCCTCGCGGTGCATGGCCTTGGCGATGCCGAAGGCGATGGAGCGGTTGCTGATCAGGCCGGTGATGAGAATGCGTTTATCAGCCAGAAATCCCATAGGTTTCCCTCTTTGACATGGATGGCAGGAAGTGTCGTTGTATTTGGTGAATGGGGCGGATTATAACCCAGATTGGCCATGGGGCTCACCCGCCGCCGGGAAACTGGCGAGAGGCCGTGAATTGCCGTATATTCGGGCGGACTGACGATGGAAATCCGACAACCGGCCAACATGCGCTTTCTCCTTCCGGGCTTGATGCTCTTGCTGCTGGCGGCCTGCGACGGCACCGCCTGGAACAATCCCTATCCCGCCGCCGAGGCCGGCAAGAACATCCTCTACACGGCCTTCACGGGGCGGCCCAAGCACCTGGACCCGGCCCAGTCCTACACCGAGGACGAGGCGGCGTTCACCGCCCAGATCTACCAGCCCCCCTTGCAGTACCACTACCTCAAGCGGCCCTATACCCTGATCCCCTTCGCCGCGACGGAGGTGCCCAAGCCGCGCTTCTTCGACGCCGCCGGCCGCCCCCTGCCCCAAAACGTCGACCCGGCGAAGGTGGCCTACAGCGTGTACGACATCCATATCCGCCCCGGCATCCGCTACCAGCCCCATCCCGCCTTCGCCTTGGATGCCGGCGGCAAGCCGCGCTATTTCGACCTTACTCAGACGGCGCTGGCGAAAATCGACACCCTGGCGGACTTCAAGGAAACCGGAACCCGCGAACTGACGGCGGCGGACTACGTCTACCAGATCAAGCGCCTGGCCCATCCCCACCTGCATTCGCCCATTTTCGGCCTGATGAGCCAATACATCGTCGGCCTCAAGGACTACGCCGCCACCCTGGAGCGTGCCGACAAGGCTAGGGCCGGCCCGTGGCTGGATTTGCGGGCCTATCCCCTGGAAGGGGCGCAGACGGTGGACCGCTACACCTACCGGATAAAGGTCAAGGGCAAGTATCCCCAGTTCCAGTACTGGCTGGCCATGCCCTTCTTCGCCCCCATCCCCTGGGAGGCGGACCGCTTCTACGCCCAGCCCGGCCTGGCGGAGAAGAACATCAGCCTCGATTGGTATCCGGTGGGAACCGGGCCCTACATGCTGAGCGAGAACGATCCCAACCGGCGCATGGTGCTGACCCGCAACCCCAATTACGGCGGCGAGACCTACCCCACGGAAGGCGAGCCGGGGGACCGGGCCGCCGGGCTCCTGGCCGATGCCGGCAAGCCCCTGCCCTTCATCGACCAGGTGGTGTTCACCCTGGAGAAGGAAACCATCCCCTACTGGAACAAGTTCCTCCAGGGCTATTACGACGCCTCCGGCATCAGCTCCGACAACTTCGACCAGGCGGTGCAGATTTCCGGCGGCGAGGCGCGGCTCACCGAAGACATGGAAAAGCAGGGCATCCAGCTGCGCACTTCGGTGGCCACCAGCGACATGTACATGGGCTTCAACATGCTCGACCCCACCGTCGGCGGCTATACGGAAAAGGCCCGCAAGCTGCGGCAGGCCATTTCCATCGCCGTGGATTTCGAGGAGTTCATCTCCATTTTCGCCAACGGTCGCGGCATCGCCGCCCAGGGGCCGATTCCGCCGGGCATCTTCGGCTACCGGGGGGGCAAGGACGGAATCAATCCCTACGTCTACGACTGGGTGGACGGCAAGCCGAAGCGCAAGTCCATCGCCTACGCCAGGCAGCTCCTGGCCGAAGCGGGCTATCCCGGGGGACGCGATGCCGCCACCGGCAAGCCCCTGCTGGTTTATCTCGATACCACAGCCACCGGCCTGGGCAGCAAGTCCCGGGTGGACTGGCTGCAGAAGCAGTTCCAGAAAATCGACGTCCAGCTGGTGGTGCGGGCCACGGACTGGAACCGTTTCCAGGACAAGATTCGCAAGGGCAACGCCCAGCTGTTTTTCTTCGGCTGGAACGCCGACTACCCCGACCCGGAGAATTTCCTCTTCCTCTTCTACGGCCCCCACAGCCGCGCCAAGGGGGAGGGGGAGAATGCCGCCAACTACGACAATCCGGACTACGACCGTTTGTTCGAGCGCATGAAGAACATGGACAACGGACCCGAGCGCCAGGCCATCATCGACCAGATGGTGCAGATTTTGCGCCGGGATGCGCCGTGGATTTTCGGCTACCATCCCAAGGATTTCGTCCTCGCCCATGCCTGGACCCATAACCGAAAACCCAATCAGATGGCCAACAACGCCCTCAAATACCAGCGCATCGACCCCGCCCTGCGGGAGCGGATGCGCGCCCGGTGGAACCGCCCCGTGCTGTGGCCCTTGCTGCTGACGCTGCTGATGCTGGCGGCGGCGGTGGCGCCGGCGTGGCAGGCCTACCGGCGCCACGAGAAGGAAACGGCGCGATGATCGCCTACGTCCTGCGCCGCGCGCTTTACGCCCTGCCGATACTGCTGGGGGTGAACGTCATCACCTTCGTCCTGTTCTTCATGGTCAACACCCCGGACGACATGGCGCGCATGAACCTGGGGGTGAAGCACGTGACCCAGGAGGCCATCGACAAGTGGAAGGCCGAGCGGGGCTACGACAAGCCCCTGCTGGTCAACCGCTCGGCCGCCGGGATGAAAAAGCTCACCGAGACCATTTTCTTCGAGAAATCCGTCGGCATGTTCGCCTTCGACTTCGGCCGCGCCGACGACGGCCGCGACATCGCCCGGGAAATCCGGCACCGCATGGGGCCCAGCCTGGCCATCGCCCTGCCGGTGTTCGCCGTGGGACTGGCGGTGAACATCACCTTCGCCCTGCTGATGGTCTTCTTCCGCGCCAGCTACCTGGATTTTGTCGGCGTCGTGCTGTGCGTGGCGATGATGTCCATTTCCGGTCTGTTCTACATCATCGCCGGCCAGTATCTGGTGAGCAAGCTGTGGCATCTGGTGCCCATTTCCGGTTTCGCCGATGGGGTGGACGCCGTCAAATTCCTGGTGCTGCCGGTGGCCATCGGCGTGGTGTCCGGCATCGGCGCCGGCGCCCGCTGGTACCGCACCCTGTTCCTGGAGGAAATGAGCCGCGATTACGTGCGCACCGCCCGTGCCAAGGGCCTGTCCGAGGCGGCGGTGCTGTTCCGCCACGTGCTGCAGAACGCCCTCATCCCCATCCTCACCGGCGCGGTGGTGGTGATTCCCCTGCTGTTCATGGGCAGCCTGATCACCGAGTCCTTCTTCGGCATCCCGGGCCTCGGCAGCTACACCATCGACGCCATCAACGCCCAGGACTTCGCCGTGGTTCGGGCCATGGTGTTTCTCGGCTCCTTTCTCTACATCGTCGGCCTGGTGCTGACGGATATTTCCTACACCCTGGTGGACCCCCGGATACGCCTCGAATGATTCAGCCCGTCATCCTCTGGACCGATGCCCTGATCTTCCTGCTGCTGGCGGCGGCGGTGGCGTTCGCGCTCTACGCCCGTCGCCAGCCGCACCTGCGGGACCCCCTGCACCGCGTGGCCCGCAGCCCGGTGGGAATGGCGTCCATGGTGGTGCTGGGGGCCTACTTGGCCATCGGCCTGCTGGATTCCCTCCACTTCCGTCCCTCCTTGCCGGGCAAGCCCGGTGCGGGGGTGCAGTACGCGGTGGAAACCCTCAGCGTCCTCGACTGGCTCGCCACCCCCTTGCGGGAGCAGGTGGAAAAGACCTATTCCGCCCCCTTCGCCACCCATGCCTACGCCAAGGAGGCGGTGGAGCTGCCCGACGGAAGGGAGGCGAGGGATTTCCCCCGCCTCAAGTACGGCGGCGCCCAGTTGGCCGACCCGGCGCGGGAGAAGTGGCCGGATATCATGACCCGCGCCCTCAAGGCGGCGGTGATGGCCCTGGCCGCCTGGTTCCTGGCGGCCGTCGGTGTGTGCGCCTGGTTGGCCCAACGTGGCGGGGAAAGCCTGCCGGCGGCGTGGCGCGACGTCTGGGGCGGTAAAACCGCAATTCCGTGGCGGGTGGGCCTTCTGGCCTTGGGCGTGCTATTCCTGCTGGCCTTTCCCACCGTGGCGCTTTCCACCCACTACCATATCCTGGGCACCGACAAGGTGGGCCAGGACGTGTTCTTCCAGACCCTGAAAAGCGTGCGCACCGGCCTGGTGATCGGCACCCTCACCACCCTGGTGATGCTGCCCTTCGCCGTGCTGCTGGGCATCATGGCGGGCTATTTCCGCGGCTGGGTGGACGATGGGATCCAGTACCTCTACACCACCCTCAACTCCATCCCCGGCGTGCTGCTGATCGCGGCGGCGGTGCTGATGATGCAGGTGTGGATGGAGAGCAATCCGGACCTGTTCGACACCGTGGCGGCGAGGGCCGACGCCCGCCTCTTCTTCCTTTGCGCCATTCTCGGCGTCACCAGCTGGACCGGGCTGTGCCGCCTGTTGCGGGGGGAGACCCTGAAGCTGCGGGAGCTGGATTACATCCAGGCCGCCCAGGCCTTCGGCGTTTCCCACTGGCGCATCATTCTGCGCCATATCCTGCCCAACCTCATGCACATCGTCCTGATCACCGTGGTCATGGATTTTTCCGGCCTGGTGCTGGCGGAAGCGGTGCTGTCCTACGTGGGCGTGGGCGTGGACCCCACCATGCAGAGCTGGGGCAACATGATCAACAGCGCCCGCCTGGAAATGGCCCGGGAGCCCATGGTCTGGTGGACCCTGGCGGCAGCCTTCCTGTTCATGTTCGTCCTGGTGCTGTTCGCCAACCTCTTCGCCGACACGGTGCGGGACGCTTTCGACCCGAGGGCCCGGCGATGACGGGGGACAAGCCCTTGCTGCAGGTCGAGGACCTCCGCACCCATTTCGCGGCGGAGGGGCGGACGGTATGTGCCGTGGACGGGGTTTCCTTCGCCCTGCGGCGGGGGGAGACCTTCGCCCTGGTGGGGGAGTCGGGCTGCGGCAAATCCATCACCGCCCTGTCTGTCCTGCGCCTGCTGCCCGAGGCGGGGCGCATCGTCAGCGGCAGCGTCCGGCTCGACGGCGCGGATTTGTTGGCCTTGCCCGAAACCGCCATGCGGGACGTGCGGGGGCGGCGCATCGCCATGATTTTCCAGGAGCCCCAGTCCTCTCTCAACCCGGTGATGACGGTGGGGCGGCAGATCGGCGAGGTGCTGGCGCGACACCGCGGCGTGGCCGGCGCGGCAGCGCGGCGTCGCGCGGTGGAGTTGCTGGCGGCCGTCGGGATTCCCGCCCCCGAGCGGCGGGTGGACGACTATCCTTTCCAACTCTCCGGGGGCATGAAGCAGCGGGTGATGATCGCCATGGCCCTGGCCGGCGAGCCCGACCTGCTGATCGCCGACGAGCCCACCACCGCCCTCGACGTCACCATCCAGGCCCAGGTGCTGGAACTGATGCGGAACCTCCAGCAGCGCACCGGCATGGCCATGCTGCTGATTACCCACGACCTTGGCGTGGTGGCGGAGAACGCCGACCGGGTGGCGGTGATGTACGCCGGGGAGATCGTCGAAACCGCCGCCGCCGAGGAGTTTTTCGCCGCCCCGCGCCATCCCTACTCCCGCAAGCTGTTCGCCGCCCTTCCCGGGTCGGCGAAACGGGGGCAGCCCCTGGCCACCATCCCGGGGGCGGTGCCGCCCCTCGGCAGCGCCTTCACCGGCTGCCGTTTCGCCAACCGCTGCGACCGGGCCGAGGCCCGCTGCCGCACCGAAACGCCGCCCTGGGTGGCAACGGCGACCGGGGGCGTACGCTGCCACTTGGACCTAAAGGATGAAGGCGGGAAGGGTAAGGATGAAGGAAAAACCGCCACGGGCGACCAGCCTTCATCCTTTGTCCCTCATCCTTCATCCTTGCTCGAGGTCTCCGACCTCAAGGTCTGGTTCCCGGTGCGCAAGGGGCTGTTCAAGGGCACCGTCGGCCACGTCAAGGCGGTGGACGGCGTGTCTCTTTCCCTGGCGGCCGGGCGGACCCTGGCCCTCGTCGGGGAGTCGGGCTGCGGCAAAACCACCGCCGGCAAGGCCATCCTGCGCCTGATCGAGCCCAGCGGCGGGCAGGTGGCGTTCGACGGTGTTGACCTGGCGTCCCTCGGTCGGGAAGCCCTGCGGCGGCAGCGGGCGGCCATGCAGATCGTTTTCCAGGACCCCTATGCCTCCCTTAACCCCCGCATGCGGGTGGAGGAAATCGTCGAGGAGGGCATGGCGGCCCTGTTGCCGACCATGGAGGTCGCGGCCCGGCGGCAGCGCACGGCGGCCTTGCTCGAACAGGTGGGGCTGCCGGCGGAGGCCGCCCGGCGCTATCCCCACGAATTTTCGGGAGGGCAGCGCCAGCGCATCGCCATCGCCCGCGCCCTGGCCGTGAACCCCCGCCTCATCGTCTGCGACGAGCCCACCAGCGCCCTGGACGTATCGGTCCAGGCCCAGATACTCAATTTGCTGAAGGGCTTGCAGGAAGAATTGGGCCTGGCCTACCTGTTCATCACCCACAACCTGGCGGTGGTGGAGTATCTGGCCCACGAGGTGGCGGTGATGTACCTGGGGCGGATCGTCGAGCAGGGGCCGGCGGAGGCTGTGCTGGCCAACCCCCTTCATCCCTACACCCGGGCGCTGCTGTCGGCGGTGCCCACGGTGGATGCGGTCAGGCGTCGGGAGGTGCTGAAACTGCCTGGGGACCTGCCATCCCCCCTCGCCCCGCCGGACGGCTGCCACTTCCGCCCCCGCTGCCCGCAAGCCAGGGCGGAATGCGCCGCCAGCTATCCCGCAGCCCGTCGGCACGGGGTGGGCCACTGGGTGAGTTGCCACCTCCACGACGAAGGCTAGACAAGAAAAAACCGCCCCGAGGGCGGTTTTTTTTGTCCAGGATGTCCGCAGGCCGGGTCAGCTGTCCTTGGACGGGTAGACGGTGACCGCCGTGCCGGGCATCAGGCGCTTGGCGGACAGGTTGTTCCAGCGCTGGATATCGTTGATCGCCACGTTGAACTTGCGGGCAATGCCGGCCAGGGTGTCACCCTTGCGAACGACGTAGCGGGTGGCCTTGGCGGTTTTGGCGTGCCGGTTCTCCGCCTTGTCGGCCTTGGCATGCTTGCTGGACTTTTCCTTGGCGGCGAGAACGGTCTTAACCCGCTTGTCTTCGCTGCTGCTCTTCGCGGCTACCACGGTGTCCGTCTCGATGGTCAGCTTTTGCTTGAGAGCCAGCTTTTCGCCCTTGAGCTTGTTCCAGCGCTTGATCTCCGTCACGCTGACGTCGAAGCGGCGGGCGATGCTGGCCAGGGTGTCCCCCTTCTTGACCGCGTAGGTCTGCTTCCGGGTGACGGCGCGGCTGGGGACGCTTTCCATCGCTTTCTCGGCCGGAGCGGCGGCCAGTTCCAGTTTGCCGTCATCGCTGCCGCCGTCCTTGGCCGGCACCAGCAGGGGCTGGCCGCTGGCCTTCAGGCTGCGCTGGCCGATGTCGTTCACTTCCTTCAGCTTGGCGAGGGAAATGCCGAAATGGCTGGCGATCTTGTCGAAGCGCTCGCCCCGCTTGGGCGTATAGGTTTTCCAGGACAGCAGGGGCTTGTCGTAGTCGTCCAGATTGGTGGTGAAGTTTTCCGCCTTGTCCACCGGCAACAGCAGTTTCTTCTTGCCGTTCAGGGAATGAATGATCGGGCGGTTGTGGGCGGGGTTGAGGGACTCGAACTCGTCCAGGGAGATGCCCGCCAGCTTGGCGGCCACCTTCACGTCCATGCTCTGGGGGGCGGTGACAGTGGTGAAATAGGGGCGGTTGGGGATGGAAGCCAGGGTCATGCCGAAGGAGGAAGGGTCGGCGATCAGGTGCTTGACCGCCAGTAGGCGGGGCACGTAGCTGCGGGTTTCCGCCGGCATGTTGAGGCTCAGGTAGTCGGTGGGCAGGCCCGCGCGCTGGTTCTTGGCGATGGCGCGGGCGACGGAGCCCTCGCCCCAGTTGTAGGCCGCCAGGGCGAGGGACCAGTCGCCGAACATGTCGTACAGTTTCTGCAGGTAGTCCAGGGCGGCGTTGGTGGCGGCGGCGATGTCGCGGCGGCCGTCGTACCAGAAGTTCTGCTGCAGGCCGAAGTTCTTGCCGGTGGAGGGGATGAACTGCCAGATGCCGGAGGCATGGGCGTGGGAGTAGGCCTTGGGATTGAAGGCGCTCTCGATCATCGGCAGCAGGGCGATTTCCGTCGGCATGCCGCGGCGCTCCACCTCGTCCACGATGTAATACAGGTAGCGGCGGCTGCGTTCCACCATGCGCTGGACGTAGTCGGGACGGTTGGCGTACCAGTCCTCGTTGTCCTTCACCAGCGGGGTGTCCAGTTCTTCCATGGCGAAGCCGCTGCGCACCCGGGCCCAGAGGTCGTCCGACTGGACGACGGCAGAGGTTTCGGGGGCGTCGCTGGCGGCGGACGCCGATTTGGCGGCCCGTGCCGACTTGGCGGGCGGCGTACCCGCGCTGGCGGCGCCCCAGTCGTTGTCTTGCCAGGAGAAAGCGTCGTCCGCCACGGCAGTGCCGGACATGACCAGAGCGATCGCCGCCGCAAAGCTGGCGTAGAGGTGACGTTTTTTCATTCCCTGAGCATGCTTGTTTTTAAAACTCGGGCGATGGTACCCCCCTCCCGGGGATGCGTCAAGGTATTGCGGGAAAAGGGAAAATGGATTATGGGGACCGCTGAATAAATGGCTGCGCGGGCGAATCGCCGCGTTGCACGGCGCTCGCTCCCTCGCCTACCCTCTTGATATGTCTCGGTCGCTGCGCTCCGCGTGCCTTGCACTTCATCCAGCTCGCCGATTTCTTCAGCGTTTCCCTAGGCGTGTCAGGCTTCGTCCCGCCAGGCGCGCACGGCGGCGAACACCTCCACCGGGGCGTTCAGGGGATGTCCGACATGGGCGCTGGCGGCACGGGCGACGTCCGGCGCCTCGAAACGCAGGAAGGGGTTGGCGGATTTTTCCAGGGCCAGGGTCGTCGGCACGGTGGGCCGTCCATCCTTCCGCAGGGCTTGGACTTCGGCTTCCCATTGTAGGAGGTCGGGATTGGCGGGCTCGACTTTCTTGGCGAAGCGGATGTTTTCCAGGGTGTACTCGTGGGCGCAGTAGATCAGGGTGTCGTCGGGCAGGGCGAGGATTTTGCGCAGGGAGGAGAGGGCCTGCTCCGGCGTGCCCTCGAACAGCCGGCCGCAGCCGATGCCGAAGAGGGTATCGCCGCAGAACAGGGCGCCGGGCAGGGTGAAGCCCACGTGATCGCGGGTGTGGCCGGGGAAAGCCAGAACGCCGAAGGTGGCCGGGAGCTCGGGAACGTTAACGGTGTCGCCTTCGGCCACGGGCGTGGCGTGGGTCGCCAGGGGGCCGCGGACGGTGCCGTAAACCGGAACGGCGCGGTCCTGAAGCAGGTCGCCGATGCCGCCGGTGTGGTCGCCGTGGTGGTGGGTGGCGAGGATGGCGGCCAGGGTAAGGCCCTCCCGGCGCAGGAAATTCCGCACCGGTTCGGCTTCTCCCGGGTCGACGGCGACGGCGTGGCGGCCGTTGTGGATCAGCCAGATGTAATTGTCCTCGAAGGCGGGAACGGGAACGACAGCAAGCATGGGATGCACCTCGTCTAACAGTCTGCGGTAAGTTCATTTAAACTAGCGCCCATGTCAATAGACGGCTTTGAAGACTGGATCGCTAGCCCGCTGGGAAGCTATCTGCTGGAGCGCGAACAGCAGCGCTTCGACCGCATGGTGGCCGATGTTTTCGGCTTCAACGCGGTGCAGCTGGGGTTCGAGGGGTTCGATCTGTTGCGGGCGAACCGCATGGCCAACCGTTTCCGGGCGGGGCGTGACGGGCGCGCAGCGCTGCTGGCCGACTTCGAGCAACTTCCTTTCGCCGGCAACAGCGTGGATCTGCTGTTGATGCCCCATGTGCTGGAATTCAGCGCCAACCCCCACCAGGTGCTGCGGGAGGCAGAGCGGGTGCTGATTCCCGAAGGGCAGGTGGTGATCAGCGGCTTCAACCCCTGGAGCCTGTGGGGCCTGGGGCGCCGCCTGCCGGGGTGGCGCGAGAACTATCCCTGGCGCGGCCGTTTCATCTCGTTGCCGCGTCTCAAGGACTGGTGTGCGCTCCTGGGGTTCGAGATCGTGGCGGGGGCTTTTTGCTGCTATGCGCCGCCTCTGGCCAACGAGCGCTGGCGGGAGCGTTTCCGCTTCATGGAAAAGGCCGGGGACCGGTGGTGGCCGGTGGGGGCGGGGGTGTATATCGTCCAGGCCAAGAAACGGGTGCACGGCCTGCGCCTCATTACCCCCTCCTGGAACGAGGTGGCCGCGACCCGCAAGGCCATGGCGCCGGCGGCGCAGAAGACAATGATGAAGGATGAAGCATGAAGGATGAAGGGAAGATCGTCGATATCTACACCGACGGCGCCTGCAAGGGCAACCCCGGCCCCGGCGGCTGGGGGGCGCTGCTGGTGTACGGCGGGAAGGAGAAGGAACTGTTCGGCGGCGAAAAGGAAACCACCAACAACCGCATGGAACTGCTGGCGGTGATCCGGGCCCTGGAGGCCCTGACCCGGCCCTGTCAAGTGCGATTGCACACCGATTCCCAGTACGTGCAGAAAGGCATTTCCGAGTGGATACACGGCTGGAAGCGCAACGGCTGGCGCACGTCCAGCAAGCAACCGGTGAAGAACGCCGACCTGTGGCAGCGCCTGGACGAACTGGCGGCGGGACATGCCATCGAGTGGTGCTGGGTCAAGGGCCACGCCGGCCACGACGGCAACGAGCGGGCGGACCGGCTGGCCAACCGGGGCGTGGCGGTTGCGTGAACCGCCGCCGGCTTTAGGGACATTACGTATTTAACGATCGCTGCCAGTGAGGAATAATGCTCCATGCGACAAATTGTTCTGGATACCGAAACGACGGGCCTGGATTGGAAGGCCGGCCACCGGGTGATCGAAATCGCGGCGGTGGAAATGGTGAACCGCCAGCTGACCGGCAATCATTTTCACTACTATCTGAATCCTGACCGGGAAATCGACGCCGGCGCCCAGGAGGTCCATGGCATCAGCCTGGAATTCCTCCAGGACAAGCCGCGCTTCGGCGATATCGTCGGGGATTTTCTCGACTACGTGGCGGGGGCGGAGCTGGTGATCCATAACGCTCCCTTCGACGTGGGCTTCCTCAACCACGAGCTGGGCCTTCTGGGCAAGGAGCCGGTGGAAGCCGTTTGCAGCGGCGTGGTGGACACCCTGCGCCTGGCCAAGGAACTGCACCCGGGCAAGCGCAACAGCCTGGATGCCCTGTGCGAACGCTACGAAGTGGACAACTCGGGGCGGACGCTGCACGGCGCCTTGTTGGACTCGGAACTGCTGGCCGAGGTGTACCTGGCCATGACGCGGGGCCAGGAAACCCTGGCCATCGACATCAGCCACGATTCGGTGCTGGCTATGCCGTTCCAGGGCGAAGCAAGGCCGAAATTGTTCGTCCTGCCGGCGACGGAAGAAGAATTGGCGGCCCATCAGGCCCAACTGGAAGAAATAGAAAAAGCGAGCCAGGGAGATTGTTTGTGGAACAAGTTGGTGGGGGCGGAGGCCGTAGCCGCGGACTAGCGCTGCTCGCGCTGGGCCTGTTGGCGTCTCCCGCCCTGGGGGCGGAGGATTTGTCGGAGAGCGCCTTTCTCGGCGAGATGCCGGTGGTGCTTACCGTCTCGCGCCTGGCGCAGCCCGCCGACGAGGCGCCGGCGGCGGTGACGGTGATCGACCGGCAGATGATCCGGGAGTCCGGCGCTTGGGATTTGTCCGAGGTGTTCCGCCTGGTGCCGGGGATGTTCGTCGCCTACCATTCGGATCGCTTTTACGCCACCGACAGCACCGTCAGCTACCATGGCCTGACCACCAATACCATGGCCCACCGCATGCAGGTCATGGTGGATGGGCGGACGATTTATTCTCCCCTCTACGGCGGCGTGATCTGGAGCGACATTCCCGTGGCCCTGGACGACATCGAGCGCATCGAGGTGGTGCGCGGTCCGGATTCGGCCAGCTACGGCGCCAACTCCTTCATGGGGGTGATCAACATCATCACCCGTCATCCGGCGGAAGCGCAGGGAAGCTATGCCTCCCTGTCGACGGGGAAGGGGAAGGAAGGCGCCCTGGCCCGCTACGGCGGGCGCAATGGCGATTTCGTCTGGCGCCTGACTGCCGGCTTCCGCAACGACAAGGGGGAGGACGCGGACATCCACAACCCCACTTCCCAGGACCCGCTGTGGGTCAAAAACAAGTTCGACGACAAGAGGGTCCGCCAGCTGAATTTTCGCGGCGACTACCAGGTCGATGCGACGAACAGCCTGGAAGTCCAGTTCGGCTACAACGGCGGGCCGCGCCAAGTGGGCGAGGTCAACGACGTTTATGCCACCGACAAGCGGGCCGACAACCATTTCGAGCAGCTGCGCTGGCGCCGAGCCACGGCGGGGGGCGGCGAGGTGGCGGTGCAGTTCTACCATCAGGTCGAAAGCAGCACGGCGACTTTGCTCGACGGCGGCGACCCGACGGCCGTACCGGCGAATGGCGACGCCATGGCCCGCCGTTATGAATTGAGCCTGCAGCACAGCTTTTCCCCCACGTCGACCACGCGGGCGGTGTGGGGAGGGGCGGTGCGCTACGACAAGACCTTTGCCCCCTATTACCTGGGGGTGAAAGAGAATACCTATCTCTGGCAGGACCGGCCCTTTCATCTAACCCAGCTGTTCGGCAACCTGGAGTGGCGGGTCCGCCCTGACCTGGTGTTCAACCTCGGTGCCATGGGAGAGGATAACAGCTACACCGGCACCGACATTTCGCCTCGCCTGGCCGCCAACTGGCACTTCCTGCCGGGGCAAACCCTGCGCCTCGGCTTTTCCAAGGCCACCCGCACGCCGACGGTGTACGAAAAGGCCTACGAGGAGTATTGGCTGAACCCCGCCAGCAACAAGTATCACCCCAATGTCCAGACCTTGCGGCCGGAGCGGGTGGATTCCACGGACATCGGCTACCTGGGCGGCTTCGGGAATCTGGACGTGGATTTCCGCTTGTTCCGGGACGCGTTTTCCGAACTGATTTCGGCCGAGCCCGAGCAGGCCGCCATAACCGGCAACCTCAATGCGGGCAGCGCCACCATCAAGGGGTTCGAAGCCCAGCTGAAATGGAACATCGGCAAGGCCACCCGCCTCGTCTACAACCTGTCCCATGCGGTGGTGAAGAGCCGCAACAATTACGCGGAATACACCAATTCCGTGCCCACCAACAACCAAAGCCTGATGCTGAGCCATCGCTTCGATGCCCGCTGGAGCGCCAGCCTGCTCGGCTACCAGGTGAGCGAAATGCACCTGAACGATACGGGCTCCAACGCCGGTGCCAACCGGCCCTGGTTCCTCAGCACCTACCGGCGGTGGGACGGACGGATCGCCTACGCTTTCGAGACGGGGCGAACGCGGGGGGAACTGGCCTTGAATATCCAGAACCTGGGGGACGACTACCACTACGAGTACCGCTACGACAACCAGTATCCCGGCCGCGCGGCTTGGCTCAACCTGAGGCTCGAGCTGTGAGGGGACGACGCCCGACATGACCCAGCGAGCCTTGCTCCCGAGTGGTGGACTTGCTGCGCTCAAGCGGCGGCTGAGGGGAGGGCTGTGCCTCGCCGGCTTGGGGCTTGCCCTGCCAGCCAGCGCCGAGGAGCTGCTGGCGGAAAACGCCTACCTGGGCGAGGTGCCGGTGGTGCTGACGGTATCACGCCTTGCTCAGCCCCTGGACGAGGCGCCGGCGGCGGTGACGGTGATCGACCGGCAGATGATCAAGGATTCCGGCGCCTGGGAGCTGGCCGATGTCTTCCGCCTGGTGCCGGGGATGTACGTGGCCTACCATGCGAGTTCGGCCTACACCACCAACAGCGCGGTGAGCTACCACGGCCTGTCGGACGCTTATTCCCGCCGGATGCAGGTGCTGGTGGACGGCCGCTCGGTCTATTCGCCCCTCTTCGGCGGCGTGCTGTGGAGCGACATTCCCCTGGCCCTGGACGACATCGAGCGCATCGAGGTGATTCGCGGCCCCAATTCCGCCATGTACGGCGCCAACTCCTTCCTCGGCATCATCAACATCATCACCCGGCACTCGACGGAGGAGCAGGGCGCCTTCCTCTCGGTCGGCAAGGGGGCGGGGCGCAGCGAGGGCGCGGCCCGCTACGGCGGCAGAATAGGCGATCTGAGCTACCGGGTGACGGCCAGCCTGCGCAACGACGACGGGCTGGACGAGCGGGTCGTCAACCCGATCCAGGACAACATTACCTGGGGCTACAACAAGAACGACGACAAGAAAATCCGCCTCCTGACCTTCCGCGCCGACTACCGGGCCAGCCCGGTGGACGAGGTGGAATTCCAGTTCGGTTACAACGGCGGCGACCGGCAGGAGGGGCTGGCGTCGGACGCCTTCTATCCCCGCTGGAAAAGCGTGGACAACCATTTCGAGCTGCTGCGCTGGCGCAGCCAGCTGGGGGCGGGCAACGAGCTGTCGCTGCAGTTCTATCACAGCTACGAGGGGTCGAAGGACACCCTCCTCACCAACCCGGTGGAATCGGGCTATACCGGCCTGACCTACAATGCGGACATGATCGCCCAGCGCTACGACCTGGAGGCCCAGCACACCTTTTCCCCCACCGCCGCTACACGCCTGGTGTGGGGCGGCAGCGCGCGCCTGGACAGGGTCTACTCGCCCCTCTATCTCAATCGCCAGGAAGCGGTCGCCTCCCACCTGTCCCGCCTCTTCGCCAACCTGGAATGGCGGGTCGAGCCCCGCTTGACCCTCAATCTCGGAGGCATGGCGGAGAACAACGATTTCACCGGCACCGATGTCATGCCCCGGGCCGCCCTCAACTGGCATTTCCTCCCCGGGCAGACGCTGCGGCTCGGCCGTTCCGCCGCCACCCGCACGCCTTCCCTGCTGGAGGGCAAGGCGGACTACCGTTTCCGCGTCCCCACCGGTTTCCCCCCGCCCTTCCCGGCCCAGGCGGATCTCGTTTACCGTTATGCCGCCGCCACCCTCAAGCCGGAGCGCATCGTTTCCAGCGAGATCGGCTACCTGGGGGAGTTCTCCCACGTCAAGGCCGACCTGCGCCTGTTCCGGGACGAGGTGTCGGACCTGATCGGTTTCTACCGCAACGACGTCTGCAACACCGTCGGCGGCCTCACGCCGGCCGGAGTGCTGTGTTTCAGCGGCAACAACTTCAGCATGCGCAATTCCGGCAATGCGGTCATCAAGGGGTTCGAGGCCCAGTTCGATTGGCGCCTGGGGCCCGATACGCGGCTTCTTTACGGACTTTCCCATGCCCGGGTGTCCAGCAAGGACGAGGACGGGTCATCCTATACCGCTTCCGTGCCCACCAACAGCCAGAACCTGATGCTGACCCACCGCTTCGGCTCGGGCTGGAGCGGCAGCCTGATGGGCTACCAGGTGGGGGAGACGAAGGCCATCGGCGGCAGCATGGTCAACAGCTACCGCCGCTGGGACGGCCGGGTCGCCAAGCAGTTCAGGGTCGGCCGGAGCAATGTCGAGGCGGCGTTGATCGTGCAGAACCTGAGCAACGAGCGCTCCTGGGAGTACGATTTCGATAACCAGCTGCCCGGCCGCACGGCCTGGGCAAACCTGCGACTGGAGTACTGAACCTCATGGCGCATCGCTTCGGACGGTGGATGGGGCGGCAACTGCCGGGGCTTTTGGCCCGGCTGGGCCTGCTGCTGGCCGTCCTTGCCCATGCGCCCGCGGCTCGCGCCCTGGACGTCGTCACCCTGGTGTTGAGCGAAGAGGGCCAGGCTTATGCCGAGGTGGCCGACAAGATACGGCAGGTGGTGGGGCAGAAGAACGGTCCCAAGGTGGAAACCCTGTCCCTGCAGGCTTTTCTCGGCCGCCAGGGGGAAATGGCCAAGGGCGGTTCCCGGGTGGTGGTGGCGGTGGGCTTGGCCGCCGCTCAGGCTGCGTCCGCAATGGATTCCCGCGTTCCGGTCCTGTCGGTGCTGGTGCCCCGCGCCACTTTCGAGACCCTGGCCCGGGAGCGGGGACGCCAGGGGGACAGCCGAAGTTTCTCGGCCATCTACCTCGATCAGCCCTTTGCCCGCCAGCTGCAGCTGATCCGCTTCGCCCTGCCGGAACGCAGCCGGGTGGGGGTGCTGGCCGGCGCCGTGGCGGCAGAGCAATTGCCGCTTCTTCAGGCGGCGGGCAAGGGCAGCCGTCTCAAGATCAGCGTGGAAAAAGTGGGCCGGGAGGACGACGTCATCCCCGTCCTGCGCCAGCTGCTGCGGGACAGCGACGTGCTGCTGGCGGTGCCGGACCCCCTGGTGTACAACCGCAACACCATCCAGGGCCTGTTGCTGACCACCTACCGCTACCAGATTCCGGTGGTCGGCTTCTCCCTTTCCTACGTCCGGGCGGGGGCGCTGGTGGCGGTCTACAGCGCGCCGCCCCAGATTGGCCAGCAGGTGGGGGAAATGCTCCTCGGCCTGGCGGGCGACAGGAATCCGGCCTTGCCGCCGCCCCAGTATCCGAAATATTTCTCCGTCAGCGTCAACTACCAGGTTGCCCGCTCCATGGGCATCGAGGTGGATAACGAGGCGGTGCTGTACGACAAGGTCCGCCGGGCCGGGGAGCAGGAGCCATGAGGCACTGGGGAATCAAACGCCGCGTGATGATCCTGGCGCTGGTCCCGGCGACGCTGATCGCCACCATGCTGGCGTTCAGCTTCATCCAGAGCGGCATCCGGGACCTGGACCTGTCCCTGCGCGAGCGGGGCCAGGCCATCGCCCGGCAGTTGGCGCCCGCCAGCGAATACGGCGTCTTTTCCGGCAACCGGGAAATTCTCCAGGCCCTGGCCCAGTCCACCATGCGGGAGGCGGACGTGAAGGCGGTGGTGGTGGCCGACAGCCGGGGCAAGGTGCTGGCGGTGAGCGGCCGGCCGGGAATGCCCGTGGCGGCCATGAGCGGGCTGGGGGGAGCGCCCCAGGTGATCGCCAGCGGCGGCAATTCCCTCACCTTCACCGCGCCGATCTACCAGAGCGAAATCAACGTCGACGATTTCGCCCTGGCCGCCTTCGGCGAAACGGAAGCGGTCAAGGGGAAGGCGCGCAAGATGCTCGGCTGGGTGAGCGTGGAGCTTTCCACCCGGGATACCGTCAACCGCCAGAAGCGGCTGGTGGTGAGCAGCCTGGTGATCGCCCTGTTCGGCCTGATCGTCACCGCCCTGTTCGCCCTGCGCCTGTCGCGGGACGTGACCCAGCCCATCCTGCGCCTGGCCGGGGCGGTGCGGAATCTGGCGGAAGGCCGGCTCGATACTCGGGTGGAGTCCGATTCGCCGGGCGAGATCGGCGAGCTGGAAGAAGGGATCAACATCATGGCGGCCAACCTCAAGGCGGCCCAGGAGAACCTCCAGGAGCGGATCGACGAGGCCACCGCCCTCCTGTCCCACCAGGCGAGCCACGACGTGCTGACCGGCCTGGTCAACCGGCGGGAATTCGAGAAGCGGATGGAACGGGCCCTGCGCAACGCCCGGGAGCAGGGGGGGCACCATGTCCTGTGCTACATGGACCTGGACCGCTTCAAGATCGTCAACGATACTTGCGGCCACGTGGCGGGGGACGAGCTGCTGCGCCAGATCGCCTTCCTGATGCGCAAGCGCCTGCGGGACCGGGATACCTTGGCCCGCCTGGGGGGGGACGAGTTCGGCTTGCTGTTGGAGGGCTGCAGCCAGGCGGACGCCCTGCGGGTGGCGGAGGATTTGCTCGCCATGGTGCGGGATTTCCGCTTCACCTGGCAGGACAAGGTGTTCAACGTCGGCCTGAGCATGGGGCTGGTGGTCCTCGGCGGCGCCAATGATTCCATCGCCGGCCTGTTGACGGCGGCGGACGCCGCCTGCTACGCCGCCAAGGAGAAGGGCCGCAACCGCATCCACGTCTACCAGGAAACCGACGGGGAGCTGTTGCAGCGCAGCGGCGAAATGCAGTGGGTGCCGCGCCTCAACCTGGCCCTGGAGAAAAACCAGTTCTGCCTCCATCGCCAGCCCATCGTTTCCCTCAAGGGAGAAACCGAGCCGGCCTTCGAGATGCTGCTGCGGATGAAGGACGAGAACGGCGAGCTCATTTCCCCCATGGCCTTCATCCCCGCCGCCGAGCGCTTCGGCCTCATGCCGGCGATCGACCGCTGGGTGATCGATGCCGCCTTCGCTGCCATCCGCCGCCAGGGGGTCGGCCAGGGAACCTGCGCCATCAACCTGTCCAGTTCTTCCCTCCTCGATGCCAACCTGGCGGAGTATGTCCGTGCCGGATTGCAGCAGCACGGCATTTCCTCCCAGTGCATCTGCTTCGAGATCACCGAGATCGCCGCCATCGCCAACCTGTCGGAAACGCTGCCTCTGCTGCAGGAGTTGAAGAAAATGGGCTGCCGCCTGGCCCTGGACGATTTCGGCAGCGGCATGTCCTCCTTCGCCTACCTGAAAAACCTGCCGGTGGACTACCTGAAGATCGACGGCGCCTTCGTCCGCAACATGGCGGCGGCGCCGGTGGATTTCATGACGGTTCAATCCATCCACAACATCGCCGCGGCGATGGGCATTCGCACCGTGGCGGAATGGGTGGAGGACGAGGCGACGCTCAATCTCTTGCGGGATATCGGGGTCGATTACGTCCAGGGCTATTGGCTGGGGCGGCCGGAGCCTCTCTGAGGCCCGGCGGGAGTCCGGCATCCGGGCCGTTCTCCCGTGGCTACGGGCACTGCGTGGCGGTCGGCCGGGCTTCTGTGTTAGTGTTCGAAGCGGCGGGGGAAAGCCGTTTCCCCGCTGTCGCCCGGCATGACCGCCGCCGGCGCGGCGGCAATCCCGCGGAATCCTTGGAAAAATGGCGAAAATCGAACTTCGCAACGTGAACCTGGTGGCCTATGCCGTGCTGGCGGCAGGGGCGCTGCTGACGTTCGCCGCCTGGCGCTACACCGTCGCCGAGGTGGAACGGAGCGAGCGCTATCAGTTCGATTTCCGCGCCGGCCGGGTGGCGCAGGCCCTGGACCAGCGGATGCAGGCCTACACCGATATCCTCTACGGCCTCCAGAGCTTCTTCCTCCAACGGCAGGACGTCACCCCCGACGAATTCCACCGCTATCTGGAAAAGGCCCGTATCCGCGACCGTTATCCGGGCATCCACGCGGTCGGTTTCGTGCCCTATTTGAAGGCCGGTGAGAAGGCCGCCTTCGAACAGCGCATGGGGAAAGACCGCGCGCTGGCGGCCCTCGGCTATCCCCCTTTCGCCATCCATCCGCCCGGCGACCGGGCCGATTATTACCCTGTCGCCTATCTCGAGCCGCTGCGGGGCAACGAGCGGGCTCTCGGCTTCGATATCGGCAGCGAGAGCGTGAGGCGCGAAGCGGCCTTGCGCGCCCGGGATACCGGGCAGGCGGCGGCCACCGGCCCCATTACCCTGATCAATGAAACCGGCAGGCAAACGGCGTTTCTGTTGTCGGCGCCCCTTTATCGCCAGCATCTTCCGCTGGATACGGTGGCGCAGCGGCGGCAGGCCTTCCACGGTTTGGTGTACATGGCCTTCCGCGCCGGGGAGCTGGTTCGCGGCGCCGTCTCCGACGACCTGCTGCGGCAGATCGGCCTGCGGATCAGCGATTACGGCTTGGCGGGGCAGCGGGAGGAGGCCGGGATGAGCCTCTACGCCTCGTCCGGCGCGGAGAGCGGGGGGGTGCGGCAGCAGGTCGTTCTTGACGTGGGCGGTCGCCAGTGGCGCCTTGCCTTGACGGCAAGGGCGCCCATGGTGGCCGAGTCGGAACTGCGCCGGCCCTGGTGGACGCTGGCTTTCGGGAGTGTCACCACCTTCTTGCTGTTCGCCGTGGTGCGGTCCTTGGCCGGCTCCCATCGCCGAGCGATGGCGTTGGCCGGCGAAATGACCCACAAGCTGCGGGAGAGCGAAGCCCGCACGCGGGCGGTATTGGACAATGTGCTGGACGGAGTCATCACCATCGACGAAAGCGGCACCATCCACTCGTTCAATCGCTCCGCCGAGCGGATATTCGGCTATGGGGCCGAGGAGGCGATCGGCCGCAACGTCAAGCTGCTGATGCCGGAGCCTGACCACAGCCGGCACGACGACTATCTGGCCGCCTATTGCCGGACCGGCCAAAAGAAGGTGGTCGGCATCGGCCGCGAGGTCCAAGGGCGGCGCAAGGACGGGGCGCTTTTCCCCATGAGCCTTTCCGTGGCGGAAATGCATTTCGGCCAGCAGCGCTTTTTCGTCGGCCTGGCGCGGGACATTTCCCAGAGCCGCAAGGTGGAGGAAGAACTGCGGACGAGCCAGGCCAATTTCGCCAAGGCCCAGGAGTTGGCACACATCGGCAACTGGCTGTGGGACCTGGAAACGGACTGCATGACCTGGTCCGACGAGGCCTGTCGCATCTTCGGCCATGCGCCGGAGGCGTTTGTCCCGACCCTCGGGTTCCTCCGTCAAGCCGTTCACGCCGATGACCGCGATGCCCTGTTCCAGGCCCTGGACCACGCCCTCAAGGATGGTGTGCCCTTCGCCATGGAGCACCGCGTCGTCCTGCCCAACGGGTCGGTTCGTTACGTCAGCGCGCTGGGGGAGGTCGTTTACGGCGACGATGGCAGACCGCTGCAGATGCGCGGCACGGTGCAGGACATCACCGAGCGGAAAATGGCTCAGGAGGAGATCGGCCGTTTCAAGAACGTGCTCGACAACACCCTGGACATGATTTTCATGTTCGACCCCGACAGCCTCCGCATCGTCTACCTCAACAAGGGCATGGAGGAAGGCCTGGGCTACAGCCGGGAGGAGCTGCTGGGGATGGAGGTCTACGAAATCAAACCCCTGATGCCGGAGCAGGTGTTCCGTTCCCATATCGCCCCCCTTGTCTCCGGCGACCGCCAGTGGCTCAGCTACGAAACCACGCACCGGCGCAAGGACGGCAGCGACGTGCCGGTGGAAGAGTTTCTCCAGATGGTGCGCCAGGAAGACGGCCAGGGCCTGTTCGTTGCCGTGGCGCGGGACCTGACCGAGCGGCGGCGGGTGGACAAGCTGAAGAGCGAGTTCATTTCCACCGTCAGCCACGAATTGCGCACGCCCATGACGTCCATCCGCGGCTCCCTGGGCCTGGTGATGGGCGGCGTGGCCGGGGAGCTCCCCCCCCAGGCGAGGTCCATGGTGGAAATCGCCTACAACAACAGCGAGCGCCTGGTGCGCCTGATCAACGACATCCTCGACATGGACAAGATCGAGAGCGGCAAGATGCGCCTCGATATCCGGACCGTCGAGCTGCTTCCCCTGCTGGAGCAGTCCCTGGAGGCCAACCGGGCCTATGGCGAACAGTACGGCGTCAAGTTCGTCCTCCACGGCGGCGGGGAGGGGATCAAGGTGCGGGTGGACAGCGACCGCCTGTTGCAGGTGATGGCGAACCTGATGTCCAACGCCGCCAAGTTCTCGCCCGCCGGCGGGGAAGTGGAAATCAGCGTCGTGACGGGGGAGAAGAACGTGCGGGTGGCGGTGAAGGACCATGGGCCCGGCATCCCGCAGGATTTCCGGGAGCGCATTTTCCGCAAATTCTCCCAGGCCGATTCCTCGGATACCCGCAGGAAGGGCGGCACCGGCCTCGGCCTGTCGATTTGCAAGGCCTTGGTGGAACGGATGAACGGCGGCATCGGTTTTACGTCGAAGGAAGGGGAGGGCTCCACGTTCTTTTTCGACCTGCCGTTGGCCAAGGGGGGGCTGCCAGGACCGCCCCAGCGGTTGCTGGTGTGCGAGGACAACAGCGACGTGGCCACGCAGTTGAAGCAGATGCTGGCCCGCCATGGCTACCGGGTGGACGTGGCCGGCAGCGCGGAAGCGGCAAAGGGCCTGCTGGCGCGGAATGCCTATAGCGCCATGACCCTGGACCTGATGCTGCCGGGGCAGGACGGCCTGTCCCTGGTGAGGGAGCTGCAGGCGGAGGGATTCAAGGTTCCCGTGGTGGTGATTTCCGCCGTGGCGGGGGAGCGGCGGGACGAGTCCGTGTCGGTGCTGGAATGGCTGGAGAAACCGGTACGGGCGGACCGCCTGTTGGAGGTGCTGAAAAACGGCGCCTTGCCGCCGCCCAAGCCCACGATCCTGCACGTGGAGGACGAGGAAGACATCCGCCGCGTCCTGCATGGCTTGCTGGGCGGGGATGCGGAAGTGGTCGGCGCCGGCAGCAAGGCCGAGGCCGAGGCCTTGCTGGAGCAGAGGCATTTCGACTTGGTGGTGCTGGATATCGGCCTGCCCGACGGCTCCGGACTCGAAGTGCTGGATTTCATGGCGGCGCGCCGCCTCGCCGTCCCCGTGATACTGTTTTCCGCCCACGAGACCGGCCCCGAGGTAAACTCCAGGGTGGCGGCGACCCTGGTCAAGTCGCGCTCGAGCAACAAGGAGTTGGAGGAGACTATCCACCGGGTCATGGGGCGGCGCTATGGCGAAACACGCTAGACGGCTATCGGTCTTGATCGTCGACGACGACACCCTGATGCGGCAAGCCCTGCGGACCATCCTTCACGCCGGCGAGTTTGATATCGCCGGGGAGGCGTCCAATGGCGAGGATGCCCTCAGCCAGTGCGGCAAGCAGAAACCCGACGTGGTGTTGCTGGACATCAACATGCCCCGCCTCGACGGCATCACCGCCCTGGCTAGAATTCGCGCCGCCTTGCCGGCGTGCAAGGTGATCATGATCAGTTCCAACGCCACGGCCGACCGGGTGAGGGAAGCCATGGCGGGCGGCGCCGTCGGCTTCATCGTCAAGCCCTTCAACGCCGCGCGGGTGGTGCGGGAAATCAAAAGCCTGTTGAAGAAATAGGGAGAGAGACATGGCCGAAACCCTGAAACGCATCCTCTACGTGGAGGATGAACCGGATATCCGCGAGGTGGCGAAGCTGGCCCTGGAGGCCCTGGGGGGCTTCCGCGTGGAAATGTGCGCTTCCGGCGAGGAAGCCCTGGAGAAGGCGCCGGCCTTCGCGCCCCAGTTCATTCTCCTGGATGTGATGATGCCGGGCATGGACGGTCCCGCCACCCTGCTCCGTCTGCGGCAGGCGCCCCAGTTGGCCTCGGTGCCGGTGGCCTTCATGACGGCCAAGGTCCAGCCCGGCGAGGTGGCGCAATACCTGGAATTGGGCGCCGTGGACGTGATTCCCAAACCCTTCGATCCCATGACCCTGGCGGCCACCGTCAACGGCATCTGGGAGAGCAAGGTTCCCGCGGCGGCCAAGTCCTGAGAATATTCACCAAGAGGCGTTCGGCGGGCAAATGGAAAATCGGTCATTGATCGGAGTGGTGGGAGCCGCCCAGGGCGGTTTGCGGCAAGCGATGCCGGCCCTGGAGGCGGCGGGTTTCGCGGTTTGCTGGCTGTCCTCCACCGACGCGGTGGCGGCTCAGCGCCAACGGCAGGAGCCGGCTGCCTATCTCCTGGAGTGGGACGCCCTGCCGCCCGGCTTTCTGGCCGATGAAGTGTTCGCGCCGTTGCAGGACCATCCCTCGCCGCCGGCGGTGGTCGTGGTGGCGCAGCGGGATGACCTGGAAATCCGCCTGGCGGCGGTTCGCGCCGGCGGCACCCATTTCTTCACCTTTCCCCTGGAGTTGCCGCGCCTCACGGAGGCGCTGCGGCAGTCCGCGGCCATGGCGGACCACCGGCCCTACCGGGTGCTGGTGGTGGACGACGACCAGGCCGCGGCCAGCCAGATCGGGCGGGTTCTGCGGCAGGCCGGCATGGCGGTGGAAGAGGTGACGGACCCGGCCGGGCTTCCCGCCGCCTTCCGCTGTTTCGCCCCCGAACTGGTGCTGATGGCCGAGGATATGCCGGGGGCCAGCGGCATCGAGCTGACTTCCGTGCTCCATCAGATGGAGGGGGGGCGCGATCTGCCCATCGTCGCCCTGCTGGATGGGACGGGGTTGCCCAGCGCCGCCGACCACGGCGGGGAGAATTTCCTCGTCAAGCCGGTGGACCCGAGGCTGCTGGTGCACGTGGCCATCATGCGCGTCAGCCGCTATCGCAAGATCGTCGAGGCGGTGGGGAGCCTGAAAAGCGCCCTGGAACGGAACAGCCTGCTGGCGGCGGCCTTCGGCAGCCTGGAAAACGGCGTGATGATTACCGAGGGCACGCCGGCCCACCCCGTCATTACCCTGGTTAATCCCGGCTTCAGCCGCTTGACCGGCTATTCCCAGCAGGAAGTGGTGGGGCGCACGCCGGGCTTCCTCTACGGTCCCGACACCGAGGGGCGGGCGGTGGCGAAGACCCGCGTCGCCATGGAGGAAGGCGTGCCCACCACCTTCCACATGCTCAGCTATCGCAAGAACGGCGAGGAATTCTGGATCGAGATGGGACTGTCGCCGGTCAAGGATGGCGGCGGCGCCGTGACGCATTTCGTCTGGATCTTGTCGGACATCACCCTGCGCAAGGAGGCGGAGCTCCGCCTGGAGGAAAGCGAGCAGCGCTACCGCTCGCTGTTCGAAAACTCTTTCGATGGCGTCTTTTCTTTCGATCGGGAAGGGCGCTACTTGTCCGTCAATCCCGCCGGGGAGCGGATTTCCGGTTTTACCCAGGACGAGTTGCGGGGGACGCCGTTTCTGGCCCATGTCGCCGACTACGATCGGGAGCGGATTGCGGGGCAATTCCGGCAGGTTCTGGCGGGGGAAGCCCTGACCGGCGAACTGGACAGCGTCAACAGCGAAGGCAACACCCGCCACCTGGAGTTCGAAGCCATTCCCGTCCGCGCCGGCGAGGCGGTGAACGGCGCTTACGTCATCGCCCGGGACGTCACCGAGCGCAAAACCTACGAACGGGTGCTGGAGAAGAACAACGACAGCCTGCTGCGGGCGTCCATCGAGTTGGAGCGGCAGAAGTTCACCCTCGACCAGCATGCCATCGTCAGCGCTTCCGATGACAAGGGCGTCATCGTTTATGTGAACGACAAGTTTTGCGACATCAGCCAGTACAGCCGGGAGGAGCTGCTGGGGAAGAGCCACAGCATCCTCAATTCCGGCTACCATCCGCCGGAATTCTTCCGCCGCATGTGGCAAACCATCTCCCGGGGCGAGGTCTGGCACGGCATCCTGCGCAACCGCAAGAAGGACGGCACCTTTTATTGGGTGGATTCCACCATCGTTCCTTTCCTCGACAAGGATGGACGGCCCTACCGCTACCTGTCGGCCCGGACCGACATCACCGAGCGCGTCGAGGCGGAAACGAAATTGCGCATGGGCCAGGAAACGGAGGAATCCCTGCGCCGCATTCTCGCCCTGGCGATCACGCCCGTCCCCATCGCGGACATCCTTGACCAGTCCCTGGACGTGATCCTTTCCGTCTCCTGGCTCGGCCTCAAGCCCCGGGCCGCGATGTTCCTGATGGACGAGAAGGAGGACGTGCTGCGGCTGACGACCCAGCGCAACATGTCCGCGATGGCGGCCAAGGCCTGCGAGCGGGTCGAGAAGGGCCAGTGCCTGTGCGGCCGCGCCGCCCAGGAGGCCAAAACCGTCTATGCCCACTGCCTGGACGAGCGCCACGAGCTGCGCTACCCCGGCATCGAGGAACACGGCCACTACAGCGTGCCCATCGTTTCCGAGGGCAAGGTCCTGGGCGTGCTGGTCACCTATCTGGAGCACGGCCATGCCTTCGATGCGGGGGAGGTGGGCTTCCTCGAGGCGGTGGCCCATACCCTGGCCAACGTCATCAAACGCAAGGCCACCGAGGTCGAATTGCTGCGCGCCATGGAAGTGGCCGAGCGGGCCAGCCGCGCCAAGTCGGAATTCCTGTCGCGCATGAGCCACGAACTGCGCACCCCCCTCAACGCCATTCTCGGTTTCGCCCAGCTGCTGGAGTCGGACCCGGTGGAACCCCTGTCCGCCAGCCAGAATGAAAGCGTCGAGCAGATCCTGCAGGCTGGTTGGCACCTGCTGGAGCTGATCAACGAAGTGCTCGACCTGTCCCGCATCGAGGCGGGCAAGCTGCAGCTTTCCCTGGAGAGCGTGGATATCGTCGACCTGGCCATGGAATGCCGGAATTTGCTCGGGCCCATGGCCGCCCAGCGGGGCATCACCATCGTGGACCGGCACGACGGTCCTCCCTTGCCCCGGGTCTACGCGGACCGCGTGCGCCTCAAGCAGGTGCTGCTCAACCTCCTCTCCAACGCGATCAAGTACAACCGGGAGCAGGGCGCCATTACCCTCTCCTACGGGGAGCAGCCCGACCACCGGTTGCGCCTGTCGGTCAGCGATACCGGCGAGGGCATTCCCCCGGAGCGCCTGGACTCCCTCTTCGAATCCTTCAACCGCCTGGGAGCCGAGGACACGGAAATCGAAGGGACGGGCATCGGCCTGGTGATCACCAAGCGCCTGGTGGAGCTGATGGGGGGGAGCATCGGCGTCGAGAGCCAGCCGGGGAAGGGCAGCACCTTCTGGGTCGACCTGGTGGCCTGCTCCACTGCCGGCGCCCCCGCCGCGGAACCGCGGCGTGAACCCGCGGCGGGGGAAGAGGAGCTCCGCTCGTCGCTGACCCTGCTATACATTGAGGATAACCCGGCCGACCTCAAGCTGGTGGAGCAGCTGATCGGGCAGATCGGCGGCCTGCGCCTTCTGACGGCGCCGGACGAGATGGCGGGCCTGGAGCTGGCCGCCCGGCGCGGGGTGGATGTCGTTCTGCTGGACGCCGACCGGCCGGGGCTAGACCCCTACGAAGCCCTGGCGCGCATTCGGCGGCACGCGGAGACGCGGGAGGTTCCCGTCCTGGCGCTGTCCGCCAACGCCTCCTCGGTGGAGGTGGAACGGGGCCGGGGGGCCGGTTTCCGCGATTATCTGGCCAAGCCCCTGGACGTGAAGCGTTTCCGGGAGTCCCTGGAAACGGTGCTGGCCGAGGTCAGGGGGCGCCGGAGCCATTTTGTCGAGAAGGGTTCGGAATCATGAGCGAAGCGGAATTCCATCAGAAAATGGCGTCCCTGAAGGAGCTCTACCGCAGCCAGCTTCCCGGCAAGCTGGACGAGTTGGAGGCCCTGTGGCGCAAGCTGCGCGACGCCGGCGGACAGGCCGGCGAGTGGGCGGAATTCGTGCGCGGCATACACAGCCTCGGCGGGTCCGGCGCGGTGTTCGGATTCACCGCCTTGAGCACGTCCTGTCGAGCCCTGGAGATATTTCTCCAGCCGATTGCCGACCACCCGGCCAGCCTTACCGATGCCTTGCGCTACGAAATCGATGACCGCCTGGCGATGGTGCGCCGTTTCGCCGATGGCCAGGAGCCGGAGCAACCGCCTCCCGCCGTCCCTTCGGCTCCTTCGACGGCGGCAACGGTCGAGCGGCGCATTTTCGTGGTGGAGAGCGACGAAGCCCTGATGGCGGACCTCGTCCAGCAGCTGGGGTATTACGGCTACCAGGTGGAGCGGTTCGGCGTCGTGGCCAGCATGATGGGGGCCTTGCGCAGCCAGTCGCCGATGGCGGTGTTGCTGGACATGGATTGCGTCGGCGCGGACGGGGCGCTGGAAGCCTGGCGGCAGATGGAAAATCCCCCGCCCCTGCTGCCGTTCTCCTATCGCAGTGACCTGGATGCGCGGCTGGCGGCGGCCCGGGGCGGCGCCAGGGCCTATTTCACCAAGCCGGTGGAATTCAACGCCCTGATCGATGCCCTCGACAATCTTGCCGCCGACCTCTCCGCGGAACCCTACAATGTCCTGATCGTCGAGGATACGGCGTCCCTCGGCGAGTACTACGCCAGCGTGCTGCAAAACGCGGGCATGACCACCCGGCTGGTGACCGACCCCTTGCGCATCATGGAAGGCCTGGCCGACTTCAATCCCGAGCTGATCCTGATGGATATGTACATGCCCGGTTGCAGCGGCACCGAATTGGCTGCGGTGATTCGCCAGCTTGAGTCCTATGTCAGCGTGCCCATCGTTTTTCTTTCCTCGGAAACCGACGTCAATCGCCAGCTGGAGGCCATGGGCCAGGGCGGGGACGACTTTCTCACCAAGCCCATCCGTCCCGAGCATCTGGTGTCCTCGGTCCGCATTCGCGCCGACCGCTACCGCATCCTGCGCCACTTCATGGTGCGGGACAGCCTGACCGGCCTGCTCAACCATACCCGCACCAAGGAGCGGCTCGACGTCGAATTGGCGCGGGCCGAACGCCTGAAATCCCCCTTGAGCTTCGCCATGATCGACATCGACCATTTCAAGCAGGTCAACGATGTCCATGGCCATCCCACGGGCGACCGGGTGATTCGCAGCCTGTCGCGCCTGCTGGTCCAGCGCCTGCGCAAAACCGACATCGTCGGACGCTACGGGGGGGAGGAGTTCGCGGTGGTGCTGCCGGATACGCCCATCCATCAGGCGGAGCGGGTGCTGAACGAGGTGCGGGAGAGCTTCTCCAGGATTCTCCAGCCCGCCGAGGGCAAGGGCTTCCGCTGCACCTTCAGTTGCGGCATCGCCGCCTATCCGGCCCACGCCACGGCGGCCGAGCTCAACAACGCCGCCGACGAGGCCCTCTACGCCGCCAAGGGCGCCGGGCGCAACCGGGTGACCAGAAGCGGCGAGGCCTAGAAGGGAATTTCCACCACCCCGCCGGCGCGGGCGATGCCCTTGACGATTTGCCCGGAGGGGGTGCGCACCTGCACCGGTTGACCCTCCTCGGCGTTGCCCATGGCCTTGCCCTCGGCGGAGACGGAGAAGCCGGCGCCCTTGGCGGTGATTCTCACCGCCTGGCCCTGGAAGACCGCCATCTTTGCCCGCAGCATGTCGGCCCGCAGGGGATAGCCCGCCGGGATGCTGGAGGTGAGGGTTTTGCCGATGGCGTCGTTCTGGTCGGTGATGACGCCGGCGGGAAGCTGGGTCAGGTCCTGCTTCTGCAACGACAGGTCGGCCAGGGAAAGGGCTTGGCCCTGGGCCAGGGGCCGGGCGCTGACGACGGTCATGCCCATGACCTTGACCGTGACGGGGATGTACACGGTCCAGGGGACCGGCACGCCGCAGCGTAGCCCCACGGTGGCGTTGCCCCACAGCCGGGAGCCGGCGGGCAGGAAGGCTTCGGGCTGGGCGCAGCGGGGCAGGCGCAGGCGGGAATCCACGGCCCCGACGGTGACTTCTGCGCCGGGTTGGCCGGCGGTCTGCTGGGCGACGAAGGTTTCCGCCAATCGCTTCAGGGAGGCGGGAGTTTCCAATTCTTCCGCGCCCCGGGCGGGCGTGGCCAGGAGCAGCAGAGGAAGCAGCAGAGGAAGCAGCAGAGCGATGAGTTTCGGCATGGATCGGGGGGGGATGGTGGCGACTTCCGGACCATTCTAAAGCCATCGCCCGTTCATCACAATGTCGGGGATTCCCCGCATTGACTACCCGCCACGGGGCTTCGATAATCCCCCACTCTTCTTATTGGAAACGGTTCCATGGCCAATCCTGTCAACCCCATCGACCTCGCCCGGGAAACCATCAAGACCCTGACCACCCGCCGCCTGCCGCCGACGCCGGACAATTACCGCCTGATCTACGACGAGATCGCGGGGGTCGCCTCCCATTCGTCCGACGAGGCCCGCTTGTTGCGCAAGGTGCTGCACCTTCTGGTGGAAGGGGGATATGCCAAGCCGGCGGCGCTGAAGGCGGCGGAAAAGGACCTGGCGGCCAGGAACTGGAAGGCCCTCGAAGAGGATTTGACCGCCGTCCTGGGAGCCAAGGACGGCGAGGCGGCCGACTGGGGCGCCCTGGTGCGGGAGTTGGTCAGGCAATGGGAGCGCAAGCAGAGCGGCCTGAATACGCCGAAAAAGCAGGCGGCCCTGGAGCGGGTGCTGATCAATTTCGGTTCCGATGCCGCGTCCCTTTACGACAAGCTGAAGGCCCTGGTCCAGGCGTGGGCGGATAACCGCGCCGCCCCCGTGGGGGTGCCGGTGGCCGAAGATGAGCCGCCCGCCGCGGAAGGCGAGGCGCCGCTCCCGCCCGCTGAGACGGCCGCTCCCCTGCCGGGGGCGGTCGGCGCGGAAGACCTCGACCTGCTGCGGGACATCGTCGCCCAAAGCCTGCTGATGGGGGTCGTGCCGCGGATTTCCCAGTTCCGGGATTTGAGCGAAGAGGCCACTCGCCTGGCCGAGGCCGCCAAGGCCGCTCAGGACGAGGTGGCCCTGCGCGCCCTGTCGAAGAACCTGAAGCAGTTCTGGGTCAAGCTCGCCCTGCGCAATGAAACCGATGCCGAGGTGCTGGCCGGGTTGCTGCGCCTCCTGCGCCTGCTGGTGGACAACATGGGCGAGCTGATGGCGGATGACCAGTGGCTCCAAGGCCAAGTGGAAGTGGTGCGGGACATCATTTCCCAGCCCCTCAACCTGCGGGTGATCTACGACGCCGAACAGAGCTTCAAGGAGGTGTTGTACAAGCAGGGCGTGCTGCGGCAAAGCCTGCAGGAAGCCAAGGAAACCCTCAAGACCATGGTCGCCAGCTTCATCGACCGCCTGGGGGAAATGACCGCCAGCACCGACGATTACCACAAGAAAATCGAGAAGTATGCCGACGATATCGGCAAGGCCAACGATATCACCCAGATCAACCGCCTGCTGGCGGACCTGATGACGGACACCAAGGGCATCCAGCTCGATATCCAGCGCTCCCGGGACGAACTGGTCGAAACCCGGCGCCGGGTGGAGGAGGCGGAGGCGAAGGTGCGCGAACTGGAGGCGGAGCTGGACGAGGTGAGCGCCATGGTCAAGCAGGATCACCTTACCGGCGCCCTCAACCGCCGCGGCATGACGGATGCCTTCGAACAGGAGAAAGCGCGGGCCGAGCGGACCCATTCTCCCCTGAGCGTGGCGATCATGGATATCGATCATTTCAAGCGCCTCAACGATACCTATGGCCACGATGCCGGCGACAATGCCCTGATCCACCTGGTGAACGTGGTGAAGGACGTGATCCGTCCCACCGATGTGCTCGCCCGCTTCGGCGGCGAGGAGTTCGTTCTCCTGCTGCCGTCGACGGAGGTGGAGGACGGGGTGCGCGTCATGGTCCGGGTGCAGCGGGAATTGACCAAGCGTTTTTTTCTTCACGACAACCAGAAATTGTTGATCACCTTCAGCTGCGGCGTGGCCCGCTGGCGGGAGGGGGAATCGTCCGAAGAGGTCATCGCCCGGGCCGACAAGGCCCTCTATCTCGCCAAGGAATCCGGCCGCAACCGGGTGCTGGCGGCGACGGAATAGGTTTACCGCCGGGGCGGCAATCTTTGCCGCCCCGGCCCGCTCCCCTGGGGGTGGCCGGGTTCTTCCGGCGCGGCAATCCCCCCGTCTTTATTGCTTCTCCCACTGTTTTCGAGAATTTGGCATGCTTCCTGCTAACTGTAGGGCAAAGACAGTGGAGGCAATCATGCTCGGCAGTATCGATCAGGAATTCCGGTTTTTGCACAGCGCCCTGAATTTGCGGGCGGAGCGGCAGCAGGTGTTGGCGTCGAACATCGCCAACGCCGATACGCCGAACTACAAGGCGCGGGATTTCGATTTTGCCGCTGAGTTGCGTCAAGCGGGCGGCCAGCGCGGCGGCCTGAGGATGGTGGTGACCTCCTCCGGTCACATGCAGGGAAGCGTTTCCGCGCTGCCGGGGGTCAAGGAGCTCTACCGGACCGACGTGCAGCCCAGCATCGACGGCAACACGGTGAACATGGACATGGAACGCGCTCAGTTCACGGAAAACGCCCTCCACTATCAGTTCATTGCCGACCGCATCAGCGGCAAGGTGCGTGACCTGTTGCTGGCGGCGAAAGGACAGTAATCATGTCGTTGTCTAATGTGTTCAATATCGCCGGCAGCGGCATGATGGCGCAGTCCATGCGCCTCAACGTGGTGGCGAGCAACCTGGCCAACGCCGACAGCGTGACCAGTTCCAACGGCCAGCCTTATCGGGCCCGGCAGGTGATATTCGCCGCCAAGCCCCTGGAGGGTGGCGACGCGGCGGGGGCGGTGGGTGTGAGGGTGAGCGGCGTGGTCGAGGACCCGACTCCCCTGAAGGTGGTGTACGACCCCCATAACCCCGCGGCGGACGGCAACGGTTACGTGGCGATGCCCAACGTGAACGTGGTGGAGGAGATGGTGAACATGATTTCCGCCTCCCGCTCCTACCAGAACAACGTGGATATGATGAACACGGCCAAGACCCTGATGCTGAAAACCCTCGGCATCGGTCAAGCCGGTTGATGAAGGAGTCCAATCATGAGCTTGAGCGTAACGAGTTCCATCGTCTCGGATGCGACGAACACCAAGAGTGCGGCGACGCCCTCGTCCGCGAACAACGTGGCCGATGCGCAGGACCGCTTTCTCAAGCTACTGGTGGCTCAGATGCAGAACCAGGATCCGCTGAACCCCATGGACAACGCCCAGGTGACTACTCAGATGGCGCAGATTCAGACGGTGAGCGGCATCGAGAAATTGAACCAGACGTTGCAGTCCTTGAGCGCTTCCTATGCCGCCACCCAGACCATGCAGTCGGCTTCCATGATCGGCCATGGCGTGCTCACCGACGGCAACCTGCTGACCCTGAAGGGCGGCACCGCCGTGGCGGGCGTCGATCTGAGCGCCGCGGCCGACCAGGTGGAGGTCGACGTGTATGACCAGTACGGTACCCTGGTGAATACCAACAAGCTCGGCAGTCGGGATGCGGGCAGTTTCGCCTTCCAGTGGGACGGCAAGGACGACAACGGCAACGTCCTGCCCGACGGCAATTACAGCTTTACCGTGAAGGCGACCAAGGGGACGGACAAGGTGGACGCGACGGCTCTGGCTCTGGGGTTGGTCAATAGCGTGCGGCTGACGTCCACGGGTTCGTTATTGAACGTGCAGGGCCTTGGCGAAGTGGATATGGCCAAGGTGCGGCAGATTTTCTGATTAGGAGGCGGTCATGTCTTTCCAGCAAGGTTTGAGTGGTCTCAACACTTCGTCCAAGAACCTGGACGTCATCGGCAACAACGTGGCCAACGCCCAGACGGTGGGCTTCAAGGGCTCCCAGGCCCAGTTTGCCGACGTCTACGCAGCCTCCCTGACGGGGGCCGCCGGCACCCAGATCGGTCTCGGCGCCAAGTTGGCGACGGTGGCCCAGTATTTTACCCAGGGCAACATCTCGGTCTCCAACAACCCCCTGGACATGGCCATCAACGGCAAAGGCTTCTTCCGCATGAGCGAGAACGGGGCCATCTCCTATACCCGCAACGGCCAGTTCCAGACCGACAAGCAGGGCTACATCGTGGATAGCGGCGGCCGTCACCTGACGGGCTATGGCGTGACCACCATTCCCGACCCCAACAACGCCACCGCCACCATCGACGTGCCGGACACCGGTTCTCCCATCGACTTGCGCATCGACCCCAATGCCCAGAGCAACCCGAAGCAGAGCGCCAACAGCGTGCTGACCTTCAACCTGGATTCCCGCCTGTCGCCGCCGACCCTGGGCTTCGTTCCCACCTCGGCGACGCCGGCGCCCCAGACATACAACAGCGCCACCTCCATCCAGGTGTATGATTCCCTCGGCAACGCCCACAGCCTGACCTCCTATTTCGTCAAACTGAACTCCATCGGCGGCGTGGCGACCCCCAACGCCTGGGCGGTGTTCATGTCCCTGGACGGGGCGCCGATCAACAACGGCGTCAATAATACCGTGGATATTGGAGACAGTGCCGGGGGCAACCTCGGTCAACCGGTGGTGATGCAGTTCAATACCAGCGGCACCCTGGCTAGTTACACGGTTGGCGGTACCTATACCGGCGGAACCCAGGACGTCACCGGCGGCGCTTCCATCGCCGTCAACCCTCCTCCCACCGTCCGTCTGTACCTGGACCGGGTGGCGACTGCCCTCGGCAAGACCAACGGCGCCACCACCCCGGTGGACATCAGCTTCGACATGAAGAATTCCACCCAGTTCGGCGCCGATTTCGCCGTCAGCGTGGCTACCCAGGACGGCTATGCCTCCGGCAAGCTGTCCGGCTTCAGCATCTCCCCCAACGGCGGCGTGCTGGCCCGCTATACCAACGGCCAGACCACTACCCTGGGTTACGTGCGCCTGACCAACTTCCCCAATCCCCAGGGTCTGCTGCCCATGGGCAACAACCAGTGGATCGAAACCTCCGCCTCCGGTCAGCCGGTGGAAGGCACGCCTGGCGTGGGCTCCTTCGGGGTCACCCAGTCGGGGGCGGTGGAGGATTCCAACGTGGACCTGACCCAGGAGTTGGTGAACATGATCACCGCCCAACGCGTGTATCAGGCCAACGCTCAGACCATCAAGACCCAGGACCAGGTGCTGAACACCCTGGTGAACCTGCGCTAATCGCGGCTCGGGAGGCTGAAGCGTGGACAAGATGATTTATATCGCCATGACGGGGGCCAAGCACGCCATGTATCAGCAGGCGGCGACGGCCCACAACCTGGCGAATGCCTCCACCACCGGCTTCCGCGCCGAACTCAACGCCTTCCGCGCTTTGCCGGTTTACGGCGACGGCATGCCGACCCGGGTGTTCGTCGCCGACTCCACCGTCGGCGCCGACTTTACCCCGGGCGTACTTCAGGATACCGGCCGGGATTTGGACGTGGCGGTGGAGGGCAAGGGCTGGCTCGCGGTGCAGATGCCCGACGGCACCGAGGCCTATACCCGCGACGGCAGCTTGCAGATGAGCCCCAACGGCCTGCTGCAGACTCGTCACGGCCTCAATATCATGGGCGATGCGGGCCCCATCGCCATTCCGCCCAACGTCGTCGTCAGCGTCGGCAAGGACGGCACCGTGTCCACCGTGCCGACGGACCAGACGCCCAATACCGTTGCGGTGCTGGGTCGCATCAAGCTGGTCAACCCCCCCGAAGAAAACCTGGTGAAGAGCGGCGACGGCCTGTTCCGCCTCAAGGACGGCAACCCCGCCCCCGCCGACGTCAACGTCAAGCTGACGTCCGGCGCCCTGGAGGGGAGCAACGTCAACGTGGTGGATTCCCTGGTCAGCATGATCGACCAGGCCCGCGCCTTCGAAATGAACATGCGCCTGCTGCGCACCGCCGACGAGGATTCCCAGCAGGCCAGCCGCATCATGAACCTGAATGCTTAATGCTGAGTGGAGAGCCGAGAGCGGCCTTCACTCTCCGCTCTCGGCGCTAAACTCTCGACTGGAGTAACAAATGATTCGCTCTCTCTGGATCGCCAAGACCGGCCTGGATGCCCAGCAGACCAATATCGACGTGATTTCCAACAACCTGGCCAACGTCAGCACCAACGGTTTCAAGCGGACCCGGGCGGTCTTCGAGGACCTGCTGTACCAGACCATGCGCCAGCCGGGCGCCCAGTCCTCCCAGCAAACCCAGCTCCCCTCCGGTTTTCAGCTCGGCACCGGTGTCCGCCCCGTGGCGGCGGAGCGCATCCATACCCAGGGCAACCTGCAGCAGACGGGCAATGCCCTCGACGTGGCCATCAACGGCCGTGGCTTCTTTCAAATCCTGATGCCGGACGGTTCCACGGCCTACACGCGGGACGGTTCGTTCCAGATGGACAACCAGGGGCAGGTGGTGACCTCCAGCGGCTACCAGGTGCAGCCGGCCTTGACCATTCCCGCCGACGCCCTGTCCGTTACCATCGCCAAGGACGGCACGGTGTCGGTCACCCAGCCCGGCAACCCGCCCCAGACCACCCAGATCGGCAATATCCAGCTGGTGAACTTCGTCAACCCGGCCGGTTTGCAGAGCATGGGGGAGAACCTCTACGTGGAGACGGCCTCCTCCGGCGCTCCCCAGCCCAACACTCCCGGCACCAATGGCCTGGGCGTGCTCAACCAGGGGTATGTGGAAACCTCCAACGTCAACGTGGCGGAGGAGCTGGTGAACATGATTCAGGCGCAACGGGCCTACGAACTCAATTCCAAGGCGATTACCGTTTCCGACCAGATGCTCCAGCGGCTGACGCAGCTCTAAGGCGGTCAGCGAGTTAGAGCCTATTTCAGTAGGTTTCGTGCCCCGCGTTGTGGCCAGAAAGCGATGGATGCGCGAAGCAGGGCGAAGCCAATGGTCATTCCATTGGCGAGCCGTGCGACAAAGCAGACGCGCTTTCTGGCCACAACCCGAAGGGCCATAACCAATTGGGGCACATTGCGTCGTTACTCGCCACTTGTTTGGAATGACCAAACGGCGCAGCTCGCGCCTAGCACTGTACCCCAATTGGTTATGGCGCGGGGCACGAAACCTACTGAAATAGGCTCTTAAGGGTTCGGCCCTGGCGGCAAAAATTGCCGCCGGGGCGTTGCCGTTGGCGTCGGTTGTTCGTCTGGGGGCGGCCAGAGGCAAGGGTTTTCGTGCATTTCTCTAACGTGGCACATGAATTGCTTCTTTGGCAGGCAAATGCAAGTCAAGGAGGTTTCAAGATGTTGCGCAATGCCCTCGGATTCGGATTGTTGGCCCTGTCGCTGGCCGGCTGCGCCACCCCCCCGTCCACCAACGTGTACCAGCCCATGTCGGCGCGTCCCGCGCCGCAGCCCCAGGCGCAAGGTGGGAATGGCGCCATCTATCAGGCTGGGGCCAGCCGCATGAACCTGTTCGAGGACCGGCGCGCACGCTACGTGGGGGATACCCTGACCGTGGTGATCAACGAGAAGAACAGCGTCAGCTCCAAAACCAACAAGACCGACAGCCACAGCAGCAGCAACACCTACAAGCTCGACCCGCGCATTTTCGGCGGCGGCACGTCGAGCACGACGGGCGGCACGACCACCGTCAGCAACACCCTTCTCGACGCCTCCGCCGCCAATTCGGCCCAGGACAAGAACCAGAACGACAATTCGGGCACCTTCACCGGCACCATCACTGTCACGGTGGTGGAGGTACTACCCAACGGCAATCTGATCGTCAGCGGCGAGAAGCAGATCGCCGTGGACCACAAGACCGAGTATCTGCGCCTGTCCGGCGTCGTGAACCCGACTTACATTACCGGCGCCAATACGGTGAGCTCGACCCAGATCGCCGACGCGCGGGTCGAGTACAAGGGTGGCGAAAGCCTCGACAAGGCCCAGCTGATGAGCTTTCTTACTCGCTTCTTCCTGACGGTGATGCCGTTCTGATGGCGAAAGGGCGGACCATGAACAGATTCCTGCGGCAATTCGTTATCGTCCTGGCGGCGGCCTGCTTCGCGACGGGCGCGCGGGCGGAACGGATCAAGGACCTGGCCTCGGTGCAGGGGGTCCGCGCCAACCAGTTGGTGGGCTACGGCCTGGTGGTGGGCCTGGACGGCACTGGCGACCAGACCACCCAGACGCCTTTCACGGTGCAGAGCATCATCAGCATGATGAACCAGCTCGGCATCGTCATTCCTCCCGGCACCAACCTGCAGCTGAAAAACGTGGCGGCGGTGATGGTGACCGCGACCCTGCCGGCCTATGCCCGGCCCGGCCAGGAGATCGACGTCACCGTGTCCTCCATGGGCAACGCCAAATCCCTGCGGGGCGGCACCCTGCTGATGACCCCCTTGAAGGGCGCCGACAACCAGGTTTACGCCATCGCCCAGGGCAACGTGGTGATCGGCGGCGCCGGCGCGGCGGCGGGCGGGGCCAGCACCCAGGTCAACCAGCTGTCCTCCGGTCGCATCGCCGCCGGGGCGACGGTGGAGCGGGGGGTGAACACGCCCCTGGGGCAGGGGGAGTTCGTCAACCTGGAGCTGCACGACACCGACTTCACCACCGCCAACCGCGTTTCCCAGGCCATCAATCTGGCCTACGGCAGCGGCACCGCCCGCGCCCTGGACGGGCGCCTGATCCAGGTGGCCGCTCCCCGGGACAACAACCAGCGGGTGGCCTTCCTATCCCGCATCGAAAACCTGCACGTGGAGCCCGGGGAGACGGCGGCCAAGGTGATTCTCAACGCCCGCACCGGTTCCATCGTCATGAACCAGACCGTGACGGTGGAGCCCTGCGCCGTGGCCCATGGCAACCTGTCGGTGACCATCAGCGCCGAGCCGGTGGTGAGCCAGCCCGGAGCGCTGTCGCCGGGGCGGACGGTGGCGCTGCAACGGTCCCAGATCGAGATCAAGGCCGACAAGGGGCAATTGGTTTCCGTGCCGCAAAGCGTCTCCCTGAGCGACGTGGTGAAGGCCCTCAACTCCGTCGGGGCCACGGCCCAGGACCTGCTCTCCATCCTTCAGGCCATGAAGGCGGCCGGCGCTCTGCGCGCCGAGCTGGAAGTGATATGATGGGCCGGGTCTGACCACGCTGCTTCGCTGATGTCGGCTCCGTATAGCGCCATGAACTCCAACATCGATCTTACCGCCCGGTTGGCTCTGGATGTCCAGAGCGTGGACAGTCTGCGCCTGCAGGCCAAGCGGGACCCCCAGGCGGCGGTCAAGTCGGCGGCCAAGCAGTTCGAGGCCATGTTCTTGAATATCCTCTTCAAGAGCATGCGCGACGCCACGCCCCAGGACTCCCTATTCGACAGCAGCCAGAGCCGCATGTTCACCCAGATGCTGGACCAGCAGATGGCGCAGAAAATCTCCACCACCGGCAAGGGAATAGGGCTGGCCGAGGCGCTGACGCAGCAGCTGATGCGCGCCTATAAGAACAGCACGCCCCCCAGCGCCCAGGGGGACGGCAAGGAGGCCCAGGCCTATCCTCTCAAGACGGAGGCGGCCCCGATTCCTCTGACTCAAGGCTTGCCGGCTTCGGGCCTGCCGCTTTCCTCTTCCGCTTCATCCGGCGCCGACGGGCGCAAGGAGTTCGTCGGCCGTCTCTGGCCCCACGCGGTGGAGGCGGGCCAATCCCTCGGCGTGCCGCCCCACTTCCTGATCGCTCAGGCGGCCCTGGAAAGCGGCTGGGGCAAGGGGGAGATCCGCGGCGCGGACGGCAAGCCCAGCTACAACCTGTTTGGCATCAAGGCTGGGGCCGGGTGGAAGGGGGAAGTGGTCCACGCCGCCACCACCGAGTATGTCAACGGCCAGGCCCAGGCAACGACGGAACCCTTCCGCGCCTATGCCTCCTATGCCGATGCCTTCCGCGATTACGCCGGCCTGCTGGCCAACAATCCGCGCTATGCTTCCGTGCTGCGGAACTCCTCCGATGCCAACGCCTTCGCCCAGGAATTACAGCGGGCGGGGTACGCCACCGACCCCATGTACGCCTCCAAGCTGTCCCGCATCATGGCCAGCAGCGCCTTCCGGGAAGCTCTCGCCGGTTGAGCGGGCGGTTTGCCGGCGGCGGCAATATTTGCCGTTCCCTTGTTCTCTGAAATCCGCTAAACCCCGGCCTGGCAAGGCTTCCGTCGATTGGCACGTTTTGTGCTGAAGTCAGGGCAAGCGTTATGGAATGTCGGCTCAAGAATTACTGATTCGGGCCGAAAAATACTGAACGTTCCGACATGAATTGAACGGTCGGGGCGCGGGAGAAAGAGATATGGGAAGCATCTACGGAACCGGCGTCAGCGCCTTGCTGGCTTCGCAGGCGGGAATTCTGACGACCCAGCACAACATCGCCAACGTCAACACGGATGGGTATCACCGCCAGCAGACCATCCAGGTGACCAACGTGCCCCAGTTCACCGGCGCCGGTTTTATCGGCAATGGCGTGAGCGTGGATACCGTGAAGCGCATCTACAACCAGTACCTGGACGCTCAGGTGCTGAATGCCGATGCCCAGCAGAATCAGCTGCAGGCCTATTACGACCAGATCAGCCAGATCGACAACATGCTGGCGGACCAGACCTCGGGCCTGACCCCTGCTCTGAGTTCCTTTTTTCAGGGCGTCGGCGACGTGGCGGCCAACCCCAGCTCGATCCCGGCCCGCCAGTCCATGATTGGCACCGCCCAGGCGATGGTGTCGCGGATTCACGCCCTCGACAGCCGTTTGCGCGACATCCGCAACGGCATCAATACCCAGCTCACCAGCCTCACCCAGCAGATCAACTCCTATTCCACCCAGATCGCCAGCCTGAACAAGCAGATCGCAGTCGCCGAAAGTTCCGCGGGAACGGACCAGGCCAACGATCTGCACGATCAACGCGATCAGTTGGTGGCGAACCTGAACAAGCTGGTGAAAGCCAACGTCGTGGTGCAGAGCGACGGCAGCTACAACGTCTTCATCGGCAACGGTCAGGCGTTGGTGGTGGGGCAGAGCACCTACCAACTTGCCGCCCGGCAGTCCTTGGACGACCAGGAGCAGCTCGACCTGTTCTACCAGACCAGCCCGGGGACCAACAACTACGTGGCGATCAAGTCCGATTTGCTGACCGGCGGCCAACTGGGCGGCCTGCTGAAGTTCCGCAGCGAAAGCCTGGATGCCGCCCAGAACGCCCTGGGTCGGGTTGCCATCGCCATCGCCCAGACCTTCAACGACCAGCACCGCTTGGGGACGGACCTCAACGGTCTGGCTGGCGGAGATTTCTTCACCGTGGGCCAGCCCTCGGTGCTGCCCAACACCCAGAACACCGGGACGGGGGCGGTGTCGGTGAGCATCGATGACGTCGGCGCGCTGACAACCAGCGACTACAGCCTCTCTTATCTCGGCGGCAACAACTACAGCCTGATTCGCCTCTCCGACAACACCACCACCAATTTCACCAGCGCGGTGCCGGCGACGAAGACGGTGGACGGCATAACCATCAAGATTACCGCGGTGCCCAACGCCAACGACAGCTTCCTCATCCGCCCCACCCGCAACGGGTCGCGGGACATGGACGTGGCCATCAGCGATACCAGCCGGATTGCCGCCGCCGCGCCGATGCGGACCAACGCCACTTCCACCAATACGGGAACCGGCGCGATTTCGCTTGGGTCCGTGGTGCCGCCGGTGGGCAATGTCACCATTACCTTCAACGGGGCGGCCAACGCCTTCGACGTGGTGGACAACACCACCGGCGCCACTATTGCCGCTGCCGTCCCGTACACTGGCGCCAACCAGGTTATCCAGTACCCGGCGGGCACCGGCTGGCCGATCAACGTGTCCGCCCCCGCAGGCGGCACCGTGATCAACGTCAACAAGACCGTAACCAGCGTCACGTCCGGCAGCGCGACCGTCAGCCCGACGGTGGACAACAACGTGACGGTGACGTTTACCGATGCCACCCACTACAACGTGGTGGACGCCAACGGCAACAACCTGGCGCTGAACGTGGTGTACAGTCCCGCCACCGGCGCCACCCTGACCTATAATGGCTGGACGGCCGACTTGTCCGGCGCGCCGGCCGCCGGCGACACCTTCACCATCGCGCCCAACGTCAACGGCACGATGGACAACCGCAACGCCCTGGCCTTGGCGGCCCTGCAAACCAAGAGCACGATGGTGAACAACGCTTCGGGGACGCCCACCACCTCCTATGTCGGCGCTTACAGCCAGATGGTGAGCGACGTGGGCAACAAGACGAAGGAACTCGATATCACCAACAAGGCGCAAAAAGCCTTGGTGGCCCAAGTGAAGCAATCCCAGCAGTCCCTCTCCGGGGTCAACCTGGACGAGGAAGCGGCGAACCTGATCCGCTATCAGCAGGCCTACCAGGCGGCGGGCAAGATGATCCAGGTGGCGACCACCATGTTCGATACGCTGCTCAGCCTGGGCAAGTAAGGAGATAGATCATGAGAGTCTCTACTCCAACCCTCTATGAACGAGGCATAACGGCGATTCAGGACCAGACCGGCAACCTGCTCAAGATCAACGAGCAGATCGCCGCCATGCGCCGCGTGCTGACGCCGGCGGATGACCCGGTGGCGGCGGCGCGGGCCATGGAGGTCGCCCAGTCCCAGAGCGCCAACGACCAGTACCTCAACAACCAGAAATCGGCCGGCAACACCCTGGCCCTGGAGGACACCACCCTCAGCCAGGTGGGCGATTTGCTCCAGCACATTCGCCAGCTGGCGGTGGACGCCGGCAACGGCGCCTACGACAACACCAACCGTGGCTACATCGCCAAGGAGCTGCGCAGCAACCTGCAGCAGCTGATGGGATTCGCCAACACCACCGATGGCAACGGCGCCTATCTGTTCTCCGGCTACCAGGGCGGGGTGATTCCTTTCTCCACTACCGGCGGGGCTTCGGCACCCGTTCAGTACAACGGAGACCAAGGGCAGCGGCTGCTCCAGATCAATGCCTCGCGGCAAATTCCCGTCAGCGATTCCGGCGCCGATATCTTCATGAACGTGAAGAACGGCAACGGCACCTTTGCGGCCACACCGGCCGCCACCAACAACGGGACGGGGGTTATCAACACCGGCAACGTGCTCGATCCCACCAAGTGGAACGCGGCGGGTCTGAGCAAGGACTATTCGGTGAAGTTCCGCACCCTTCCCACCACCATCACCCCCGCGCCCGGCGCGGGCAACGAGATCGGCATCGCGGATACGGCGGCCTGGAGCGCGACCGGCCAGAGCGTCAACGTGACGTTCAATGCCGGCGGCACTTACACCGTGACCGACAAGACCCATGGCACGACCACCGGCCCCATCGCCTACACGGGGGCACCGATCAATATCCAGGGTGCTGGCCTGTCGTTCAACTGGGACCCGGGGGCGGGAGCTTCCTTCGATATCAGCGGCAGCTCCACCACCTACGACCTCGTCGACAACGTCAGCGGCAATTCCCTCATCACCGGCGCCGCGCCTCCCGCAACGGGCGCCTATCCGCGCACCTACACCAGCGGCCAGGCCATTCCCTTTTCCAACCTGGCGGTGCCGGCGGTGGGCTCCGACTACGGCGTCGACGTCACCATCGAGGGCATGCCGGCCAACAACGACAGCTTCAGCGTCAAGGCCAGCAGCAACGAGAGCATGTTCAAGACCATCGACGATTTGGCTACTCTGCTGGAAGCCGGCGTGCGCGACGGGGCTGGCAGCGACATCGACCGCGCGAAACTGGCCAACGGCATCAACAAGGCCCTGGCAAACCTGTCCAACGACATCGACAAGATTTCCACCGTGCGGGCTTCGGTGGGATCGCGGATGAACGAGGTGGACGGGGCGAACAACCTGAGCCAGGACATGACCACGGTCTACAAGAAGAATCTCTCCGACCTGCTGGATCTCGACTTCGCCAAGGCGGTCAGCGACCTGACCCAGCAGCAGGCGAGCCTGGATGCGGCCCAGAAGGCCTATACCCGGGTAACGGGACTGAGTCTGTTCAACTACCTGTAAGAGCCTGTCCCAGGCCCGTGCCGCGTCCTGACGGCTGCCGGCCCGCGCCTCGGATTCCTTATCCCAGCAGGGGAAGCACGCCCTCCAGCCCGGCATGGTCCAGGGCGTGGTCGGCGTGCTTTTTTAATGCCGCGCCGGCCCGGAAGGCGATGCCGACGCCGGCCGCCTGCAGCATTGCCAGGTCGTTGGCGCCGTCGCCGACGGCAGCGCTTTGGCTCATGGACAATCCCAATTCGCGGCATGTCTCCGCCAGGACTTTCGCCTTTCCCGCGGCGTCCAGCAAAGGTCCGGCAAGACGGCCGGTCAGTTTTCCCCGGCGGATTTCCAGGGTGTTGCAGGCGACGAAATCCAGGCCAAGGTCGGCTTGCAGGCGGTGGGCGAAGTAGTCGAAGCCGCCGGTGGCGAGGAGGGTCTTGACGCCTCTTCCTTTCAGTTCGGCGAGCAAGGCCCTGGCGCCGGGGTTGGGGCGAACCCTGTCCGCGTACACCTGCTCCAGGGCGCTTTCCCCCAAGCCGGCCAGAAGCGCCACCCGCTGGCGGAAGCTGGCGGCGAAATCGATCTCGCCGGCCATGGACAAAGCGGTGAGGCGGGACACCTCCTCGCCGACGCCGGCCAGCGTCGCCAGGTCGTCGAGGGTCTCGGTGGCGATGAGGGTGGAGTCCATGTCGAAGGCTACCAGGCCGAAGTCCGACAGGCGGCGTCGCGGCGGCACATAGGCCCAATCCAGCCGGTAGCTGGCGCAGAGTTCCGGCAGGGTGGGATGAGGCGAGGCGCCGTCTAAACGCCAAGCAGTGGGGGTGAGGCGCCGCCACTCCCCGCCCGGGTAAAGCTCCGCCAGGGCAGGAAGTCGCGGCTCGGGGTCTGTCGACCCCTGCAGGACCAGGTTCAATCCAGGACGTGGGAAACCAGGCCGTCGGCCAGCTTGGGTTCGAACCAGGTGGACTTGGGCGGCATCACGGCGCCGGCGTCGGCCACCGCCATCAGGTCCTCCATGCGGGTGGGGAAAAGAGCGAAAGCCAGGGCCATTTCGCCGCTGTCGACGCGCTTTTCCAGTTCATCCAGGCCACGGATGCCGCCGACGAAGTCGATGCGCTTGTCGCGACGCGGGTCGGTAATGCCGAGAGCCGGGGCGATGAGGTAGTTTTGCAGCAGGCTCACGTCCAGCCTGGCCACGGGGTCGTGGGAAGGCACCAGGTCGGGGCGGAAAGTGAGCTTGTACCACTGGCCGCCGTGATAGAGGCCGAATTCCCTCGGCTTGGCGGGTTTGACCTGGCCGGGGGCCTTTTCCACGGCGAAGCACTCCCGCGCCTTGCAGAAAAAATCCTCGCTGCTCAGGCCGTTGAGGTCCTTGATCACCCGGTTGTAGTCCATGATCTTCATCTGGTGGTGGGGGAAGATCACCGACAGGAAGTAGTTGTAGCTTTCCTCGCCGCTGTGGGCCGGGTTGGCTGCCTTGCGGGCCGCGCACACACGGGAGGCGGCGGCGGAACGGTGGTGGCCGTCGGCGATGTAGAGGGCGGGCATGGCGTCGAAGAGGGCGGTGACGCGTTCCAACGCGGCGGCGTCGCGGATCACCCAGATGCTGTGGCGGATGCCGTCGTCGGCGGTGACGTCGGCGTCGGGTTCGCCGGCGCTGGCCTGGGCCAGGATGGCGTCCACCTCGGGAGCGTCGGGGTAGGCCAGCAGCACCGGGCCGGTTTGGGCGTTGAGGGCGTCCACCTGGCGCACCCGGTCGTCTTCCTTGTCCGGGCGGGTGAATTCGTGCTTGCGGATGCGGTTGGTGTCGTAGTCCGCCACCGACGCCGCCGCCACCAGGCCGGTCTGGCTGTGGCCGCCCATCACCAGGCGGTAGGCGTAGTAGCAGGGGGCCTCGTCCCGCTTCAGGACGCCGGCGTCGAGCTGCTTTTTCAGGTTTTCCGCCGCCTTGGCATAGACCTCCGGGGCGTAGGGGTCGGTTTCCGGGGGCAGGTCGATTTCCGGCTTGGAAATGTGGAGGAAGCTCCAGGGCTTGCCTGCGGCACGGACCCGGGCCTCCTCGGTGGACAGCACGTCGTAGGGCGGGGCGGCCACGTCGGCGGCGCGGCCGGGGGCGGGGCGAAGACCGGGGAAGGGGCGGATGAGATGGGTCATGGTCGTGGGCTCTAAGTCAGTTCTTTGAGTAAAGCGGTAATGTTGCCGACCCGGTCCTGGACCTCGGGCATGTCGGCCGTGAGGCGCAGCCGGTCGGGGCCGGCCAGCTTGCAGCCCGGTTTCTGCTGGATGAGGCGGATGATCCGGGCCGGGTCGATGGGCGGGTTGGGTACGAATTGTACCAGCAGGTTGTCGGCGGCGGCGTCGATTTTGACGATACCCAGGGGCTTGGCCAGCAGGCGCAGGCGGTGGGTATCCAGCAGGGCGCGGGCTTCCGGCGGCAGGAGGCCGAAGCGGTCCACCAGTTCCTCCTGGATGGTTTTCAATTCGTCCAGGCTGTCGCAGTGGGCGAGACGCTTGTAGAGCACCAGGCGCTCGTGGACGTCGCCGCAGTAATCCTCGGGCAGCAGGGCGGGGACGCGGAGGTTGATGTCGGTGACGGCGTGCAAGGGCTCGGCCAGGTCCGGCTCCTTGCCCACCTTGAGGCTCGCCACGGCGTGGGCCAGCATTTCGGTGAAAAGGCTGAAACCCACTTCCTGCATCTCGCCGCTCTGGGACTCCCCCAGCACCTCGCCGGCGCCGCGGATTTCCAGGTCGTGCATGGCGAGGTAGAAGCCGGAGCCCAGTTCCTCCAGGGCCTGGATGGCTTCGAGGCGTTTTTTCGCCTGGGCGGTGAGGGCGTCCTCGCCGTGGGTCAGCAGGTAGGCGTAGGCCTGGTGGTGGGAGCGCCCCACCCGCCCACGCAATTGGTGCAACTGGGCGAGGCCGAAGCGGTCGGCCCGGTTGATCAGGATGGTGTTGGCGGAGGGGACGTGGATGCCGGTCTCGATGATGGTGGTGCACACCAGCAGGTTGAAGCGCTGGTGGTAGAAGTCCCGCATCACCCGCTCCAGGTCACGCTCCCCCATCTGACCGTGGGCGATGGCGATGCGCGCCTCCGGCAGCAGGCGGGCGAGCTTGTCGGCCTGGTTCTGGATGGTATCCACCTCGTTGTGGAGGAAATACACCTGGCCGCCCCGCTTCAGTTCCCGCAGCACTGCCTCGCGGATCACGCCGTCGGAATACTTGGAGACGAAGGTCTTGATGGCCAGGCGCTTTTGCGGCGCGGTGGCGATGACCGAGAACTCCCGCAGGCCCTCCATGGCCATGGCCAGGGTGCGGGGAATGGGGGTGGCGGTCAGGGTCAGCACGTCCACCTCGGCCCGCAGGGCCTTGAGGCGCTCCTTCTGGCGCACGCCGAAGCGATGCTCCTCGTCGATGATGACCAGGCCCAGGTTGGCGAACTTCACGTCCTTCTGGATCAGCTTGTGGGTGCCGATGAGGATGTCCAGCTTGCCCTCGGCGATGCCCTTGAGGGCCTCGCTCTGTTCCTTGGCGGAGCGGAAGCGGGACAGCTCGGCGATCTTCACCGGCCAGTCGGCGAAGCGGTCGGAGAAGGTCTGGAAGTGCTGCTCGGCGAGCAGGGTGGTGGGCACCAGCACCGCCACCTGCTTGCCGCCGGCCACGGCGGCGAAGGCGGCGCGCAGGGCGACTTCGGTCTTGCCGAAGCCCACGTCGCCGCACACTAGCCGGTCCATGGGGCGGCCGGAGGCCATGTCCTCCAGCACCGCCTGGATGGCGGCGGCCTGGTCCGGAGTTTCCTCGAAGCCGAAGCCCGCGGCGAAGGCCTCGTAATCGTGGTGGCTGAACTGGAAGGCGTGGCCCTGGCGGGCGGCGCGGCGGGCGTAGAGGTTGAGCAGTTCCGCCGCCGTGTCCCACACCTGCTTCATGGCCTTCTTCTTGGCCTTCTCCCACTGGCCGCTGCCCAGCTTGTGCAGCGGCGCGCCCTCGTCGGCGCTGCCGTAGTAGCGGCTGATGAGGTGGAGCTGGGACACGGGGACGTAGAGCTTGTCGCCGCCGGCGTATTCCAGGGTGAGGAATTCGGCGACGCCGTCCCCCAGGTCCATGCTCGACAGCCCCAAGTAGCGGCCGATGCCGTGTTGCTCGTGGACCACCGGGTCGCCGGCCTTGATTTCCGACAGGTCCCGCAGCATGCCCTCGCTGGCGGGGCGGGTCTTGGCTTCCTTGGCCCGGGCGGGGCGGGCTTCCTGGGCATAGAGCTCGGCTTCGGTAATAAAGGCCGTTGGTTCGTGAGGGGTGAGGAGTGAGGAGTGAGGAATAATGAAGCCGCCGTGAAGGGGGGCGGCGGCCAGCATGAAGCGCTCGCCACTCGTCTGGAAGGCAGCGAAATCGTCGCAGAGAACCGGCTTGAGGCCGTATTCGGCGAAGTACTGGTGCATGGTTTCCCGCCGTCCCAGGCTTTCGGCGGTGATCAGGACCCGGCCGCCGAAGCCGTCGAGAAAGGCCCGCAGGCGGGCGAGGGGATTGTCGGCGCGGCGGTCCACCTGCAGGGGGGGCAGAGGCTGGCTGGCGCTCTCGTCGCCGTGGGCGGCGGAGAGCTCGACCCGGGCGTAGGGCTTGAGGGCGGCGAAGAAATCGTCCGGGGGCAGGAACAGGTCCTTGGGCGGCAGCAGGGGGCGGTCCCGGTCGCCCGAGAGGAGCCGGTGGCGGCTCTGGGTGTCCTGCCAGAAACCCTGGACGGCTTCCATCAGGTCGCCGTGGAGGCACAGGGCGGCTTCCTCCGGCAGATAGTCGAAGAGGGTGGCGGTGGCGTCGAAGAACAGGGGCAGGTAGTACTCGATGCCGCCGGCGGGAATGCCGTTGCTCACGTCCTTGTAGAGGCGGCTTTTCGACGGATCGCCCTCGAAGGATTCGCGGAATTTCTGCCGGAAATGCTTGATGCCCTCCTCGTCCAGGGGGAACTCCCGCGCCGGCAGCAGCCGGATGTCGTTCACCGGGTAGATGGAGCGCTGGGTATCCACGTCGAAGGTGCGGATGGATTCGATTTCGTCGCCGAACAAATCGAGACGGTAGGGCACCGGGCTGCCCATGGGGAAGAGGTCGATCAGGCCGCCCCGAACGGAATATTCCCCCGGGCTGTAAACCTGGCTCACGTGGTGGTAGCCGGCGACCGTCATCTGTCCGCGCAGGGCGTCCAGGTCCAGCTTCTGCCCCTTCTTGAGGAAGAAGGTATGGGCCGCCAGGTACTCCACCGGCGCCAGGCGGTAGAGGGTGGTGGTGAGGGGGGCAATCACCACGTCACATTGACGCCGCATGATCTGGTAGAGGGTGGCCAGGCGCTCGGACACCAGGTCGTGGTGGGGGGAGAACTGGTCGTAGGGCAGGGTTTCCCAGTCCGGCAGCAGGTGGACCGACAGGGCGGGTGCGAACCAGGGAATCTCCTCCCGCAGCCGCCGGGCGTCCTGGGCCGTGGCGGTGACGATGACCAGGGGACGCGCTTGCTCAGCGAGGCGTGAGAGCAGCAAGGCATCGGCGGAGCCGCGGGGCTGGGAAAGCCGCAGGCGCTGACCGGGTAGGGGAAGAGAATACATGGAAGGGACGGCTAAACAACAAAGGAAACATTATAAGGGATGGCGATGGACTATATAATGGCTGGAAAGAAAGCGTTCCCTATGGCCGAAGAGATTTCTCAACAAGAAAAGGCAATGATTGCCGCCATGCGCCAGCAGCTCAAGCGCGATTCCCAGGCAAGCTCTGAGGTGGAGGGGGCACTCGGGGGTAACGCCACGCCTCTGGCGGAAGCGGAGCCGATGCTCTTCGACTTGCAGCCGGAGGGAGCGGAGTCGTCTGGGGTCGAACAACCTTCTCACGCCGTGCCGCCTCGGCAGCCGCAAGAGGGGGATGCCCGCCAGAGCAAGCGTTACCTGGTGAATTGGCGGGTGGCGGTCGTGAATGAGGATGGCGAGAGCCGCCAAACCTTCTATGGACGCGTTCACGATATTTCTGTCGGCGGGGTGAGTATCTTCACCGACGATAACCTGGATTTTTCCCAGGAAGTGGTGGTTCTGTTGAGCATTCCTCCCCTGGTTCCTGGCGGCGGGGTCAAAATAGTCGAGGTGCGGTGCCGGCATGTTTACACCGTGCTGGCCGCTTCCGTCCAGAAATTTCGCGCCGGCTTCAATTTTCGCCGTTTCAAGGGGAATGGCAGGCGCATCCTGGAGGAGCACCTGGGCCAGATTTTCTCTCTCGAGTAGGCGACGGGCCACGAAACGGCCCTGAAGCCGGTCCATGGCAACTTCCTCGAATGGAGGAGGGAAAGAACCCTTAGGGAAACGCTGAATTTCCTACCGCAATTCCGTAGCGGTTTCCCATTCCTGAAATTGCAAGGAGCCGGAAGGGCGGCGGGCCAAGATCGAGCCTTTTGCCTAAGGCGCGGCGTGCCCCAGGGGGTGGCGATGGATCGCCACCGGAATGCGCCGCGCGCCGAAAGCGCCGGCGTAGGCCTCGAAACGGCCGGCAATGGCGGCATGACAATGGGGGCAATGGCCGTCGGCGGTCAGGTGGTAATCGAGGATTTCATACCAGTCCCGCACGATCAAGGCCTGATGGCAGGCGGGGCAGAAGGTGGTGTCGCCGTCCCGGTTGTGGACGTTGCCGGTGTAAACGTAATGGAGGCCGGCCTTGAGGGCGATTTCCCGCGCCCGGACCAGGGTGGAAGGCGGCGTCGGCGGGACATCCAGCATCTTGTAATCGGGGTGGAAGGCGGAGAAATGGAGCGGCACGTCCGCCCCCAGTTCCTGCCGCACCCATTTCGACAGGGCTTCGATTTCCCCGTCCGAATCGTTCTTGCCGGGAATCAGCAGGGTGGTCAGTTCCAGCCAGACATCGGTTTCCTTCACCAGGTATGCCAGGGTATCCAGCACCGGCTGCAGGTGGGAG
>JBFXHL010000003.1:0-63192 GCA_050177075.1 Sulfuricellaceae bacterium
CCGCCAGCACGATAATACCCATCCCCCCCAGCCAGTTGAGTTCGTGGCGCCACAGGTTGATGGCCGGAGGCAGGCTGTCCAACCCCACCAGCACCGTGGCGCCGGTGGTCGTCAATCCGGACATGGTCTCGAAATAGGCGTCGGTAAACGACAAGCCGTGGAGTTCGTCCATCAGCGGAATCGTGGCAAACGCCGCCATCACGGTCCACACCAGGGTTACCAGGAGGAAACCGTCCCGGGCCTTGAGTTCGCGCTTAAAGCGGCGGGTAAGCAGCCACATCAGGTAGCCGCCGCCAAGGGTAATGATCATCGCCTCGAGAAATTCCCACGCCGTGCCATCCTGATACCAAAAGGAAGTGGCGATGGGGAGCAGAAGAGTGAGGCTGAAAACCATCAGCATCAGCCCCAGCACGTTGGTGATGGGAAGGATTTTGCCCATTTAGAGGAACCCGACGCCGACCTGGAACAGTTTTTCGATCTTGGAAATCATCCGCTTGTTGACCACGAACAGGATCACGTGGTCGCCGCTCTCGATCACCGTGTCGTGGTGGGCGATCAACACCTCCTCGCCCCGGACGATGGCGCCGATGGTCGTGCCCTTGGGCAGATCGATGTCCTCGATGGCCCTCCCCACCACCTTGGAGGTCTTGGCGTCGCCGTGGGCAATGATTTCCAGCGCTTCCGCCGCCCCCCGGCGGAGGGAGTGGACCACGGCGATATCTCCCTGGCGCACGTGGGTAAGGAGGCCACCGATGGTCGCCTGGGCCGGGGAAATGGCGACGTCGATCTGGCCGCTTTGCACCAGGTCCACGTAGGACATGCGGTTGATGAGGGCGATCACCTTGCGCGCCCCCTGCCGCTTGGCGAGCAGCGCCGCCATGATGTTGTTCTCGTCGTCGTTGGTGAGGGCGCAGAACACATCCATTTCCTCGATGTTTTCCGACAGCAGCAGTTCCTCGTCGGTGGCGTCCCCCACCAGCACCAGGGTACGGGACAGTTCCTTGGCTAGAGTCTCCGCCGCACGCTTGTTGACCTCGATCAGCTTGACCTCGTAGTCTTTCTCCAGGCTTCGGGCCAGGCGCCGACCGATATTGCCGCCGCCGGCGATCATCACCCGCTTCACCGGCTTGTCCATGCGTCGCAGTTCCTTGAACACCGTGCGCAGGTTTTCCCGGGCGGCGATGAGAAAAATCTCGTCCCCCGGCTCCACCACGGTGTGCCCTTCGGGGAAGATGGGCCGGTCGCGGCGAAAGATGGCCGCCACCCGGGTATCCACGGTGGGGATGTGTTCCCGCAGGGTCTTGAGCTCCCGCCCCACCAGCAACCCGCCGTGGTAGGCGCGGACCGCCGCCAGACGAACCTTGCCGCCGGCGAAATCCAGCACCTGCAGCGCCTCGGGATATTCCAGCAACTTGCCGATATAGTCGGTCAGCGCTTGTTCCGGGCTGATGGTGTAATCCACCGCGAGGTTTTCCTCGGCGAAGATTTCCGGGTAGCGGAAATAATCGAAGGAACGGATGCGGGCAATCTTGGTGGGAATATTGAACAGGACTTTGCCCAGTTTGCAGGCCAGCATGTTGATCTCGTCCGCCTGGGTGACGGCAAGCAGCATGTCGGCGTCTTCGGCGCCCGCTTGACGGAGAACGGAGGGGTGGGAGGCGTTGCCGCGCACGGTCCGCAAATCGAAGCGGTCCTGCAGATAGGCCAGTTTTTCGCCATCCGTGTCCACCACGGTGATGTCGTTGGCCTCGCCCACCAGGGCCTCCGCCACCGACGAGCCGACCTGGCCGGCCCCCAGGATGATGATTTTCACGTCCCGGTCCTCAAGAAGAAAAGCGCGATTCTATTCCGAATCGCGCCGGATGCAACCATCACTCCTCGCCGCGGCGGGAGAACTTGATTCCCAGTTGCTTCAGCTTGCGGTACAAATGGGTACGCTCCAGCCCCACCCGCTCCGCGACGCGGCTCATGTTCCCCCCCGACAGGGCGATATGGTGCTCGAAATATACCTTCTCGAACGCCTCCCGCGCCTCCCGCAGAGGGACGTCCAGGGGCAGGGCGGGGGCCTCGGCGGCGGCGGAAGGCATTTCTTGCGCCAGAAGCCGGTCCACGTCCTCGACGGTAATTTCCTCTTCCAGGCATGTCGCCGCCAGGGTTTTCACCGCATTTTCCAGCTGGGGCAGGTTCCCCGGCCATTCGGCATTGCGCAGTTGGTTCAGCGCGGCCATGGCGAAGCGTCGCGGGGGAACGAGGCGGTTTTCCACCAGCTGCCCCAGGACGGCCTTGGCCAAGTCGGGGATGTCTTCCCGGTGGTCACGCAAAGGCGGAACGGTAAGGGAGATGCCGCTCAACTGGTTGAGCAGGTCGGCGTCGAAAACGCCGCTTTCGACCAGGGGCAGCAGGGGGCGATGGGCGGCGCAGACGACGCGCAGGTTGTAGCGGTCGCATTTGTTGAGCAGCAGCAGCAGGCCCTTCTGTTCCAGACGCTTGAGCGTATCCACGGCAGGAATGAACAGCAAGCCGTCCCGCAATTCCTCCGTCAGTCGCTGGGTGTCCTCTGCCAGACGGCCGGGGTCGTCCAACTGGAGCCACGGTGTGTCCGGCTGGTGCAGAAAACGGGCGCACAGCTCGGCCCCCGCCCCTTTTTCCTCCAGCAAGAGCAGCGGCGTCTTGAAGTGCGCCACCTGGGTCAGGCGCTGTTTCAATTCGGCGATTTGGGGACTGCGGCCCAAACGGGCGAGATCGATGCCGGGTACGAATTGAATTTCGCGCCGCTTCAACGCCCGCTCCACCGTGGACAACAGCTTCTGCAGGGTAATGGGCTTTTCCAGAAAATCCATGGCGCCGATCTTGGTGGCTTCCACCGCGGTGTCGATCGTGCCGTGGCCGGACATCATCACCACCGGCATGGTGAGCAGGCCGTGGCTTTTCCATTCCTTGAGGAGCGTCACGCCGTCGGTGTCCGGCATCCAGATATCCAGCAGCACCAGATCGGGGCGCAGACTATGGCGCGACTCCCGCGCCTCGGCAGCATTTTCCGCCAAGTGGACGCGATAACCCTCGTCCTGGAGAATTTCCGACAGCAATTCGCGGATACCCGCCTCGTCATCAACGACCAATATCGAACTCATGTTTCCTTTTTCCCCGCTATGGGCAACACGACGCACACGCATGCGCCGTGAGGTTTGAGGTTTTCGGTGGCCAGGCTGCCCCGGTGTTCCTCGACGATCTTTTTCACAATGGCCAGACCCAGGCCCGTTCCCTTGGGCTTGGTGGTGACGTAAGGCTCGCACAGCCTCGCCAGCAGGGCTTCGGGAAAACCGCTGCCATTGTCGCGGATGCTCAATTTCACCCGGTTATTTTCCAGGACCTCGGTCTGCACCTCGATTCTCGGCTCCGCCTGCTCCGCCACGGCCTCCTGGGCGTTTTTCAACAGGTTGTGAATGACTTGGCGCAGGAGGGTAATATCTCCTTCCACTATCGGCAAGCCTTCGGCCAATTCCAATTCCAGCTTTTGTCCCGCCGGTTCGTAGAGGGTCGCCACTTCCTGCACCAGCTGATTGAGGTCCACCGCCTGAAGGTTGAGCTGGGGGGAGCGGGCGTATTCGCTGAAGGCGTCGACCATCTTTTTCAGCGCCGCCACCTGGTTGACGATGGTGGTGGTGGACCGGCGCAGCATCTCGCCGTCGCTTTCCCCCAGCTTGTCCGCCAGCTTGTGCTCCAGGCGCTCGGCGGAAAGCTGGATGGGCGTCAGGGGATTCTTGATTTCATGGGCCAGGCGGCGGGCCACCTCGCCCCAGGCCGCATCCCGCTGCGCCTGGATGAGGCCGGTGATTTCGTCGAAGACCACGATGTAGCCGCCTTCCACTTCCATCGGCAGGCGGCTGCCGCGAACCAGCAGCAGATGGGTCACCCCCTTGCTGGCGTATTCCATTTGTTCCTGCCAGTCCTTGGCACTGTTCTGCTCCAGGTGGCGCGCCAGGTTGCCGGCGAAAGCCGCCAGTTCTTCTTCCCGCATCCCCCAGTCGGCCAGCTTCAGGCCCCGCAGCCGCCCTAGGTCCACCCCCAGAATGACCCCCGCGCTGAGGTTGACGGTGGACAGGCGAAGCTTGCCATCGAAGGTCAACACCCCCGAAGAGAGGTGGGCAAGGATGCTCTCCAGATAAATCTTCGCCGCCTCCATCTGGCGCTGGTTGAACTCGGTCTGCGCGCGGGCCTCGGCCAGCTCCCGGGTCATGGTGTTGAACGACTGGGTCAGCATGCCCAATTCGTCCCAGCTCTGCACCTCGGGCATGGCGCTGAAATCCCCCTTCGCCACCGCCCGGGTGCCCCGGGCGAGAATGCCCAACGGCGCGGACATTCGTTCGGACAGGACGAAAGCCAGCGACACCGCCGAAAGCAGGGCCAGCAGCAAGGTTAGGGTCAACGTCAGGCCGGAGATTCGTTTCAGCCCCACCCGCGCCAGGGATAGGGCCTGATAATCCCGATACACCGCTTCCACCGTCTCGGCATCCTGGGACAGCTTGGCCGGCACCGGCTGTAGCAGTTGCAGAATCCGGATATCCTCGGTCAGGGACAGCACGTTCACCGGCACCACCACCCGCATGAACAGGCCCCGGCCGGGAATGGACTCGATCACGCTGTAAGGCTTTTGCATCCGCACCTGGCGCAACACTGACACGGACGGCACCTCGGGCAGCATCCCCGCCCGCTCGTTACCGGCATAGGCGACCACCCCTCCCTTGGCGTTCAGCAGCAGGGCCTCCTGCACGCCGCTCTGCTCCCGTAGGGCGTTGAGGTTGGCCCCATGCGCGTCGAGGGGGAGGTCGGAAAGGGCCACCGCCATGGTTTCACCCTTCTTGGACAAATCCCGCAGGAGGTATTCCAGGGCCGTCCGGCCGAGGTTAAGCCCCCCTTCCAAGGCGTTGTCCACCCGCACGTCGAACCAGGATTCGATATTTTTCGACAGGAACTGCAGCGACATGCCGTACACCAGGGTGCCGGGCAATACGGCCAGGAGGCCGAACAGGACCAGGAGGCGGAGAGTGAGGCGGGCACCGAAAATACGGGCCCGGATCTTGCGCAGCAAAAGGCGGATTTGAAACCCGATCAGCAGCGCCAAGCCCAGGGCCAGGGCCAGGTTCAGCCCCAGCAGGAGGGGGTAGTTCTTGGAGAAGAAATCCGTGTTACCGCCCGCGGAAGCCAACAACCCCAACAGAACCGCCCCCAGAACCGCGCTGGCGATGGCGACGTACCTCATGGCTTAATCCGGCCCCTCACGGTTTTTCGGTCCAGTAATACCAGCCCGAATCCAGGCTCCATTCCCGGGCTCCCATGGTGGAAAGCTGCAAGGGCTTGGGCAGCCGAGATGTATCCAGGCGCAACGACAGGCCGGCACGGTAATTCTGGCCTTTCTTCAGAACGTCGCGGTCCGCCACCCGCCATCCCCGGATTCGCCCGAGGGAATGGCGCACCTCGTCCAGGGAATCCAGATTCTTGTGGATGATGCCGGTGCTGAGCTGGTACTGGCGGGTCAGGGCGTTGTAGCGCAAACGGTATTGCTGCTGCTGGCTGGCCACGGTTTCGCCGAACCAGTAGCTGCGGGGCCGCACCAGTTCGAATTCGGCGACGAAATAAAGGGTGATGCCCTTGGTCAGCGCTTCTTCCAGGGTGGGATTGAAATTGACGTCCAAATCCGCCTCCACCACCCAGGCATCCTCCACCTGGAGCATCTCGGCGGACTTGACGGTGATGCCGTCGGCGAGAGCGGGGACGGCTGCGAGCCAGAACAGCCCCAGCAGGAAGACGGAAAAAGCCCGCCGCAGCCCCCCTGAAAAAGCCTTACTCCTTGCCAAGCAGGGCGTAATAGAAACCATCGTGCCGATCGTTCGGCAGCAGCTGGCCATCGTCAAGGGCGGAATCATCGAGTGGTAGTAATCGGGCGTCTGGTTGCCGTTGCAGGAACGCGGCGACTTGCCGTTGATTTTCTTCGGCGAACACGGAACAAGTCGCGTACAGCAATTTACCACCACTGGCCAGAGTTCGCCACAAGGCCGAGAGGATGGCCGCCTGCCCGGCGGCGAAGGCAGCGATGTCCTCCTCCCGGCGCAGCCACTTGATGTCCGGATGGCGGCGGACCACCCCGGAAGCGCTGCAAGGCACGTCCGCCAGGATGCGGTCGAAGGGCCGTCCGTCCCACCATTGTTCCGGCCGGGCGGCGTCCCCCACCTTCAATTCGGCGCGCAGGCCCAGCCGGTCGAGATTCTCCCGCACCCGCTCCAAGCGCTCGCCGTCGTTGTCCAGGGCAAGCATCTCGACGGCGGCCAATTCCAGGATATGGGCCGTCTTGCCGCCGGGCGCCGCGCAGGCGTCCAGCACGCGCAGGCCGTCCCGCGTGTCCAACAGGGGTGCTGCCCGCTGGGCGCCGGCATCCTGCACCGACACCGCCCCCTCCCGAAAACCCGGCAGTTCGTCCACCCCGACGGGCCGCCCAAGGCGAATAGCCTCAGCGCCGAGGAGTTCGGCTTCGACGCCCGCCTCCGACAACCTGGCAAGGTACGCCTCCGCCGGGCCCTGGCGGCGGTTCACCCGCAACGTCATGGGCGGGTGCTGGTTGTTCGCCTCCAGCAAGGCCGACCAGGCATGCGGGTATTGTTGCCGCAGTTTGGCGATCCACCACTGGGGATGGTCATAGCGCGCCTCTTCGCTGGCGGCAGCAGCCTGTTCGAGCAGCGCTTCCCGCCGGCGCAGGAAATTGCGCAGCACGGCATTCACCAGTCCAGCCGCCGAGGCTTTGCGCAGCCGGCGCACGGTTTCCACGGCATGGTTCACCACTGCGTGGGGCGAAGTCTTGCCGAAGGCCAGCTGGTACAGCGCCACCCGCAACAGGCAGCGCACCGATTCATCGCTGAGGGGCTTTTGCAGCAGCAAGCCGAGGACGGCGTCCAGCCGCCCCAGATGGCGCAGGGCGCCGAAACTGAGGTCCTGGATCGCCGCCCGCTGCTGAGGCGTCAGGCGGGGATTCTGGCGAAAAACCCCCTGCAGCACCTGGTTCAGGTTGCGGCCACCGAGAACCCGGCCGACGGCGAAGCCGGCGTGGCGCTGAACTTCAAGCACGGCCGGCCAATGCCAGCAGGCGGCGGATGCGCTCCTCGGTGGCGGGATGGGTGCTGAACAGGCCCTTCAGGTCCCCGCCGGAAAGGGGGTTGATGATCATCATCTGGGCGGTTTCGGGATGGGCCTCGGCAGCCTCCAGGGGCAGTCCCTGGGCGTAGCGCTCGATCTTCTGCAAGGCGGAGGCAAGGGCCTCGGGGTCACGGGAAATCTCCGCGCCGCCCCGGTCCGCCTCGAATTCCCGGGAGCGGGAAATGGCCATCTGGATCAGGGCCGCCGCCAGGGGGGCGAGGATCATCACCAGGATGCCGACCAGGGGGTTGCTGCGCCCCTCCTCGTCGCGGCCGCCGAAGAACATGCCGAAGTTGGCGAGAGTGGAGATGGCGCCCGCCACCGTGGCGGAGATGGTGGAAATCAGAATATCCCGGTGCTTGACGTGGGCCAGCTCGTGGGCCATCACGCCGCGCAGCTCCCGCTCCGACAGCATCTGCAGAATGCCGGTGGTAGCCGCCACCGCCGCGTGCTCCGGGTTGCGCCCGGTGGCGAAGGCGTTGGGCTGGGCTTCGTCGATGACGTAAACCTTGGGCATGGGCAGGCCGGCGTTGCTGGCCAGCTCGCGCACCACCCGATAGAACTGGGGCGCGCTGGCTTCGTCCACTTCCCGGGCGTTGTACATGCGCAGCACCATCTTGTCCGAATTCCAGTAGGCCCAGATGTTCATCGCCCCACCCAGCATGAAGGCGAGCAGCATGCCCTGGGCCCCGCCCAAGGCGGCCCCCACCATGCCGAACAGGGCCATGATGGCCGCCATCAGAATCGCGGTTTTCAACCAATTTCCGAACATAGTTTCCTCTTTTTGCATTACACGGATTGCGGGAAATTAGATGGGGGCCAGGGGCAAAAATTCAATCGCCGAGGCGATCGCCGGGCCGCAAGGGGTGCCCGGCCAGGAACTGGCCTGCCGTCAACCGTTTCCCGCCCGCTTTCTGCACTTCCTCCAGGCACAGGGCGCCCTCGCCGCAGGCCACCACGATCCCCGCTCCGTCGGCGCGGAGAATCTCCCCCGCCGCCCCGTTGCCTTCCGCGGGGCGGGCGCGCCAAATTCGCAGCCCTTCGCCGCCGAGGGTCGTCTGCGCCACGGGGAAAGGGTTGTAGGCCCGCACCGCTCGCCCGATTTCCGCGGCGCTTTTGCGCCAGTCGATCACCGCTTCCTGCTTGACCAGCTTGGGGGCGTAATTGGCCGCGGCATCGTTTTGCGCCACGGGCCGAAGACGGTCGATCTCCCCCAGTGCCCGCACGATCAGCCTTCCGCCCAGGGAGGCCAACTTGTCGTGAAGGGTCTGGGCGGTGTCTTCCGCCGAAATGTCCACGGCCTGCGCCAGCAGCATGGCGCCGGTATCCAACCCCTGGTCCATTTGCATGATGGTGATGCCGGTTGTTTCATCGCCGGCCAGGATGGCCCGCTGGATCGGAGCCGCGCCGCGCCAGCGGGGGAGGAGGGAGGCGTGGATATTGAGGCAGCCACGGGGAAAGGCGTCCAACACTGCCTGGGGCAGAATCAGGCCATAAGCGGCGACGATCATCGCCTCCGCTCCCACCGCCGCCAGTTCGGCCTGGGTCGCCGCATCCTTGAGGGTCAGGGGCTGGCTCACCAGCAAGCCGTGCTGCAAGGCCAATTGCTTGACCGGGCTGGGCATGAGCTTCATCCCGCGGCCGGCCGGCCGGTCCGGCTGAGTGAGCACCAAAGCGATGTCGTGGCCGGCCTCGATCAGGGCAGCCAGGGCAACAGCGGCAAATTCGGGGGTACCGGCGAAAATCAGTTTCATGCTTGTTTCATTGTGGGTCGAGGAAGTGGTCCCGCGACAGGGATGCCTACATCGTTTCCCGCAGCTGCTTCTGCAGCTTGGTCTTGATGCGCGTTTGTTTCAGGCGGGACAGGTATTCCACGAACACCTTGCCCTTGAGATGATCCATTTCGTGCTGGACGCATACCGCCAACAGGCCGCCCGCCTCCAGGGTGAAGGGCTTGCCGTCAGCATCCAGGGCCTCCACCGTGACCCTTTCCGCCCGCGTCACCTTCTCGTAAATGCCGGGGACGGACAGGCAGCCCTCCTCGTGCTCTTCCACGCCGGAGCTGGCGACGAGCCGGGGGTTGATGAAGACCATCAGCTTGCTGCGGTCCTCGCTGGTGTCGATCACGACCACCTGCTTGTGCACATTGACCTGGGTGGCGGCCAAACCGATGCCCGGCGCGGCATACATGGTTTCCGCCATGTCCTCCACCAGCTTGCGGATGGCGGGGGTGACCTCCTCCACGGGGGAGGCCACGGTATGCAGCCGCTTATCCGGATAATGCAGAATGTTCAAAATCGCCATAAGAAACTTGCTTAATTAAATGATTCCATGCAGAATTCACTCAGCATTTGCGGTCGGCACAATACTTTCGGGCATCCCGAGAACTGAGGTCCTTCATGCGTAAGACTATTATAACTGCGGTTTTGCTCCCCGTTCTGTTTTCCACCGCCGCCCTGGCCGATACCCTGCGGCTCCAGGATAACGCCCCCGACCGTTATACCGTGGTCAAGGGCGATACCCTGTGGGGCATTGCCGGCCGCTTCCTGAAAGACCCCTGGAAATGGCCCCAAATTTGGAAAATGAACCGGCATGAGATCCGCAACCCCCACCGCATCTATCCCGGCGACGTTATTGTCCTCGACCGCAACGGCCCCAGCCTGCGCTTGCTGAGCACCGCCCACCCCACCGTCAAGCTTTCACCCCGGGTCCGAACAGAACCGACGGACCAGTCGATCCCCAGCATTTCTCCATCCGACATCGGGCCCTTCCTCACCCAACCCCTGGTGATCGAGGAAAACGGCTTGGACAAAGCGCCGCGCATCGTCAGCGCGGAAGAAAACCGCGTCATGCTCGGTGCCGGCAATATCGCCTACGCCAGCGGCATCCCGGGCGGCTCCGACACCCAGTGGCAGATTTATCGCCCCGGCAAGGCCCTGGTGGACCCGGACACCAAGGAAGTCCTCGGCTACGAAGCGCTCTATCTCGGCCATGCGTCCCTGATGCGGGAAGGTAGCCCCGCCACCATCCGCATCACCAAGTCCACCGAGGAAATCGGCATCGGCGACCGTCTCGTCGCCGCGCCGCCCGTGAGTTTCCCTGCCTACGTTCCCCACGCGCCCGACAGCCAGATCCATGGCCGCATCATCGCCGCCCAGGGAGGCCTCTCCGAATTCGGCCAAAACGCCATCGTGGCCATCAACAAGGGCACCCGCGACCACATCGAAGTCGGTCACGTGCTGGCCCTCTACCGGAGCGGCGAAACGGTAAAGGCCCCCGACGCCCCTGAAGGCAAGGTGACCCTGCCCAACGAACGCTACGGCCTGGTCTTCGTGTTCCGCACCTTCGACAAGGTGTCCTATGCCCTGGTGGTGCAAACCAGCCGGGCGGTCAAACTGCTGGACATGGTGCAAACCCCCTGACCAACCACCGGGGGCCCGGCATGGACGACCGCGTCTTCTGGATCGCCCTCGGATTGATTCCCGGCCTGGGAAGCGTCACCTACCGCCAGCTGCTGCAGGCCTTCGGCGAACCGGCGCGCATCTACGCCACCCCCCGCTCGCTCCTGGGCACCCTCGTCAAGTCCGACATTGCCCAGGCCATCGGCGCCGGTCCCGACGAAGCCAGCGTTCGGCCGGCCCTGGAATGGCTGAATCTTCCCGGCAATCACCTGGTCACCCTCGCCGACCCCGACTATCCCCGCCTGCTGCTTGAAACCCCCGACCCCCCGCCTGTGCTCTACCTCAAAGGGCGCCGCGATCTGCTCAACGCCCCCAGCCTGGCCGTGGTCGGCAGTCGCAACGCCACCCCCCAGGGCTTGCGCAACGCGGAGAGTTTCGCCCATGCCCTGAGCGACAATGGTTACTGCATCGTCAGCGGCCTGGCGCTGGGCATCGATGCCGCCGCCCACCAAGGCGGCCTGGCGGGCAGGGGAAGCACCCTGGCCGTGGTCGGCACCGGCCTGGATATCGTCTACCCGGCCAAGAACCGCTCCCTGGCCCACCGCATTGCCGAGGAAGGGGCCCTGCTGTCCGAGTTTCCCCTCGGAACCTCGGCCTGGGCAGGGAATTTCCCCAAACGCAACCGCCTCATCAGCGGCCTGTCCCGCGGCTGCCTGGTAGTGGAGGCCGCCGCCCAGAGCGGTTCCCTCATCACGGCGCGTCTGGCGGCGGAGCAAGGGCGGGAGGTGTTCGCCATCCCCGGCTCGATCCACTCCCCCCTGGCCAAGGGCTGCCACCGCCTGATCAAGCAAGGCGCCAAGTTGGTGGAGTCCGCCCAGGACATTCTGGAAGAGCTGGGGGCCCCTCCTCCTTCCCCTGGCCCCGGGTCCCCTACCCCGAACAGGCCCGAGTTCGCTCCGCTCCTGCCCCATCTCGGGGACACTCCCGTTGACGTGGACACCCTGGCCCAGCGCAGCGGCTTGACGGCAGATAAGGTTTGCGCCATGCTTCTTCACATGGAGTTGGAAGGCGTGGTAGCCACCCTTCCCGGCGGTCTCTACCAGCGGCTGGCCTAGCTCCGGTGTTTTTGACCGTTTCCAAGGAATAATCCATGTTCGATGTCCTCGTCTTCCTGTTCGAGAATTACTTTGAGGCCAACGTCCACCCTGATTTCGACACCCTGGAAAAGGAACTCTCCGCCGCCGGTTTTGAAAGCAGCGAAATCAACCAGGCCTTTGACTGGCTGAACGGTCTCGACGATCTGGCCCAGGCCACCTACCCGGAAACCCTGGTGGATAGCCGCTCCGTGCGCTGCTACGCCATGGCCGAGCTGGAAAAGATCAACACTGAGAGCCGCGGCATTTTGGCTTTCCTGGAAAGCTCCGGCGTCATCAACCCCCTCCAGCGAGAGTGGGTGCTGGACCGCCTGATGGCCCTCAACGAGGCCGAGGTTTCCCTCGACCAGGTGAAATGGACTGTCCTCATGGTGCTGTGGAAGCAGGGCCGGGTGGACGAATCCCTGATCCTGGAAGACCTGCTGATGGACGAAGGCGAAGCCACTCTCCACTGATAAATCGGTCCGGGCTTGCTAAGCGCGGGGCAAGTTACTTATCATCACCCGCTTCGGAAACCCCGGCCACCCCCATGTCCTCATCCCTGCTCATCGTCGAATCGCCTTCCAAGGCGAAAACCCTGAAGAAGTACCTCGGCGCCGATTTCGAGGTGCTCGCCTCCTACGGCCATGTCCGCGACCTGATCCCCAAGCAGGGTGCCGTGGACACCGAGCACGACTTCGCCATGAAGTACGAGGTGATCGACAAGAACGCCAAGCACGTGGACGCCATCGCCAAGGCGGTGAAAGAAGCCGACCGCGTATTGCTGGCCACTGACCCGGACCGCGAAGGTGAGGCCATCGCCTGGCACATCGCCCAGATTCTCCAGGGCAAGAAGCTGCTCAAGGGCAAGGAACTCAAACGGGTGGTGTTCCACGAAATCACCCAAAGCGCGGTGAAGGACGCCGTCGCCAACCCCCGGGACATCGCCATGGACCTGGTGAACGCCCAGCAGGCGCGCCGGGCCCTGGATTATCTGGTGGGCTTCAACCTGTCGCCCCTGCTGTGGCGCAAGGTGCGCCGCGGCCTCTCCGCCGGCCGGGTGCAGAGCCCAGCCCTGCGCCTGATCGTGGAGCGGGAACTGGAAATCGAAGCCTTCACGGCGCGGGAATACTGGACCGTCCACCTGGATAGCCACAAGGGCAAGCAGAAATTCCAGGGCAAGCTGTTCCAGTACCAGGGCAAGAAACTGGACCAGTTCGACATCGGCGACGCCGCCCGCAACGACGACATCGTCTCCTCCCTCCTGGCGGCCGCCGGCGGCCAGGCCAAGGTGGAAAAGGTGGAAAAGAAGCGCAAGCAGCGTTCTCCTTCCGCCCCCTTCACCACCTCCACCCTGCAGCAGGAAGCCGTGCGCAAGCTCGGCTTCTCCACCCGCAACGCCATGCGCATCGCCCAGCAGCTGTACGAAGGCGTGGCCATCGGCAGCGGCAGCGTCGGTCTCATCACCTACATGCGCACCGACTCGGTGAACCTGGCGGACGAAGCCATCGCCGAGATTCGCGGTTACATCGGCGCCAACTTCGAGCCGGATTACCTGCCCAAGGCCCCGGTGCAGTACAAGAGCAAGTCCAAGAACGCCCAGGAGGCCCACGAGGCGATCCGCCCCACCTCCATCGCCCGTACCCCGGAAAGCGTCAAGGAATACCTCTCCGCCGAACAGTTCAAGCTCTACGAGATGATCTGGAAGCGCACCCTGGCGTGCCAAATGAGCCCGGCCAAGTTCGACACCGTGGCCCTGGACATCAGCGTCGGCGGTCCGGAAAACCTGTTCCGCGCCACCGGCCAGACCCTGGTCTTCCCCGGCTTCATCTCCGTCTATCTGGAAGACCAGGACGACTCCGACGAGGAGGGCGAAGCCAAGCTGCCGGTGCTGGAAGAGGGGGAGGTCCTCCCCGTGGACGCCCTCACCGGCGAACAGCACTTCACCCAGCCGCCCCCCCGCTATTCGGAAGCCAGCCTGGTGAAGACCCTGGAAGAGTACGGCATCGGCCGTCCCTCCACCTACGCCAGCATCATCTCCACCCTGCTGGACCGGGAATACGTGACCCTGGACAAGAAGCGCTTCCTCCCCACCGACGTGGGCCGGGTGGTGAACAAATTCCTCACCGAGCACTTCACCCAGTACGTGGACTACGACTTCACCGCCAAGCTGGAGGACGAGCTGGACCGGATTTCCACCGGCAAGATCCAGTGGGTGCCGGTGCTGGAGAAGTTCTGGAAGGGCTTCCACCACCAGGTGGAGGAAAAGAAGAACGTGGCGCGCAAGGACGTGACCCAGGAAAGCCTCGACGAAGCCTGCCCCAAGTGCGGCAAGCCCCTGGTCACCCGCCTCGGCAAGCGGGGGCGTTTCGTCGGCTGCTCGGGCTACCCGGAATGCGACTACACCCGCAACCTCAACGAGGACCCCAACACCCAGCAGGAAACCGTGGCGCCGGAAATCGTCGAGGGCCGCACCTGCCCCCAGTGCAACAGCCCCCTGGTGATCAAGTCCGGTCCCTACGGCAAGTTCATCGGCTGTTCCGGCTATCCCAAGTGCAAGTTCATCGAGCCCCTGGAAAAGCCCAAGGACACCGGCGTCGAATGCCCCGAATGCAAGAAAGGTAGCCTGATCGAGCGCAAGAGCCGCTTCGGCAAGCTGTTCTACTCCTGCAACACCTACCCCAAGTGCAAGTACGCGGTGTGGAATCCACCCATCAAGGAGCCCTGCCCCCAGTGCGGCTGGCCCATCCTGACCCTGAAGACCACCAAACGTAAGGGCACGGAGAAGGTCTGCCCGCAGAAGGAATGCGGCTACGCCGCGCCGGCGGAAGGCGACGCCGGCTCCTGATACCGGCCCGCAGAAAGCGGGCTAGCGCCTTTTTCTCAACCCGCTCGGCGTTCTAGGCTGTTCCGCCGCCGTTCCAGCGTCCGAGACTCTTTTCCCGGATTGCTTCCGGGCTTCCTCGTACAAGGGCAGCACCGTCGGCATCAGGCTTTCGATCTGGCGCATGCGGGACTCGGGCGCCGGGTGGGTGCTGAGGAATTCCGGCATCCGGCCGCCGCCGTCGGCCTCCATCTTACGCCACAGGGACAGAGCGGCGCGGGGATTGTAGCCGGCCCGGGCCATCAGCTCCAGCCCCACCCGGTCCGCCTCCGCTTCCTGCTCCCGGCTGTGGGGTAGGGTCAGGGCCACCTGGGTGATGCTCTGCATGATCGCCATCCGTTGGTCGTCCATTTTCGCCAGGGCGGCGATCCCCAGCATCACCATCTGTTGGCCGTAGGCCTCGGACAGGCGCTCCCGGCCATGCTCCCGTAGGGCATGGGCAATTTCGTGGCCCATCACCGCCGCCACCTCGTCGTCGCTGAGCTTCAGCTTGTACAAAATGCCCGTGTAGAACATGATCTTGCCGCCGGGGGCGCAGTAGGCGTTCACCTCGTCGCTGGTTTCCAGGTTCACCTCCCATTTCCAGCGCAGGGCATCGTCGCGGAACACGGCGGTCTGGGGGATGAGGCGCTGGGCGATGCCTCGCAGGCGGGCGAGCTGGGCCCCATCGGCGTTGAGCTTGCCCTTGGCGGCGGCGTCGCGCTTCTCCTGCATATAGGAAGCCGCCGCCATTTGCTCCGCCTGCTGTTGGGACAGCAGCATGTATTGCTGGCGCTGGACGCCGACAGCGCCGGAACGGGTGGTCTGCACCGGAGTGCAGGCGGAAAGGAAAGCTCCTGCCGCAAACAGGGCCAGCCAGAATTTTTTCAGTCTCATCGCCTCATTTCTCCCGCCAGCGTAGCGCCGCCTTGTCGTCGGTTTCCCGGGCATCCACCCAGCGGCCGCCGGCGGGGGTTTCCTCCTTCTTCCAGAAAGGGGCCCGGGTCTTGAGATAATCCATAATGAATTCGCAGGCGGCGAAGGCCTCGCCCCGGTGGGCACTGGACACGGCCACCAGGACGATCTGGTCGCAGGGCCTGAGGGGGCCGACCCGGTGGATCACCAGGGCGTCGAAAATATCCCATCGCCCCTTGGCTTCGGCGACGATTTCCTCCAGAGCTTTTTCCGTCATGCCGGGATAATGCTCCAGGGTCATCTCCCGTACCGCCGCCTCGTCGTTCACGTCCCGCACCAGGCCGAGAAAGCTCGCCACAGCACCGATCTTCGGATTATCGGCGCGGAAAGCGGCGATTTCCGCGCCGAAGTCGAAGTCCGCCTCCTGCACCCTTACCGCCACGTCAGCCTCCGGTCACGGGGGGAAAGAAGGCCACTTCGGCGCCATCGGGAAGAGGGGTATCGGGGCCGGCCATTTCCTGGTTGACCGCCACCCGCACCGGTTTGTCCGCGGCCAGTTCGGTGGCCCAATTCCCTCCCCGGTCCCGCAGCCAGTTGGCCAGTTGGCCGACGGTGGCCACGCCGGGAGGGAGGTCCAACCGCTCCCGGTCGGTGCCCAGGCTCTCGCGCAGGCGGGCGAAGTACAGCACGGTAATCATGACAGCAACCCGGAAAAGGGGATGAATTTCACGCCCTGGCCCCGTTCGACGGTCTTCCCCTCGGGGAGTTCCACCAGGCCATTGGCCCAGGCGACGGAACTCAGGGCGCCGGAACTCTGGTTGGGGTACAGGGTGGCGACCGGCGCGCCGTCTTCGCCGATGTCCAGGCGGGCCCGGGCGAATTCTCGCCGATCGCCGGGCTTTTTCCACTCAAAGGCCGCCGGCAGGGTATAAGCGGCCGGCGCGACCTGCTGCACGCCCTGACAGCGCAGGAGAAAGGGACGCACGAAAAGGCAGAAGGTGACGAAGGCGGACACCGGATTGCCAGGCAGGCCGAGGAAGAAGGCCCCGTCCAGTTCACCGAAGGCCAGGGGCTTGCCCGGTTTCATGGCCACCTTCCACATGGTCAGCTTGCCGATGCTTTCCACCGCCGCCTTGACGTGATCCTCCTCCCCCACCGACACGCCGCCGCTGGTGATCACCGCGTCGGCCTGCCGGGCCCCCTGTCGCAACACGTCCACCGTGGCGTCAAAGCGGTCCGGCACGATGCCGAGATCGACCACCTCGCAGCCCAATCCCTGCAAAAGGCCGCGCAGAGTGAAGCGGTTGGAATTGTAGATCTGCCCCGGCTTGAGGGGCTCCCCGGGCATGACGATTTCGTCGCCGGTGAAAAAGGCCGCCACCTTGAGCCGGCGCGCAACCTTCAGGCGGGCATGGCCTGCCGCGGCCGCAAGACCCTGGTGCTGGGGGCCGAGGCGCGTCCCAGCAAGCAGGACCGTAGCGCCGGCGGCAAAATCCTCCCCCGCCCTGCGAACGTTCGCCCCGACCTTGGGCACCCGTTGCACGGTTACCCGGCCGTCCGCCTCGGTGCAATGCTCCTGCATCACCACCGCATCGGCTCCCGGGGGTACCGGGGCACCGGTAAAGATGCGCGCCGCCGTCCCCTGGGCCAGGGGCTGGCCGACGTGGCCGGCGGGAATGCGCTGCGATACCGGCAAGGTGGTCTCCCCCTCCGGGTCCAGGTCCGCCAGGCGGACCGCGTAGCCGTCCATGGCGCTGTTGTCCAAGGGGGGCGCGCTTACCGTCGCCGCCACGTTTTCCGCCAATACGCGGCCCAAGGCCTCTTCCACCGCGACCTCCTCCGTCCCCTCCACCGCCTTGGCGCGCGCCAACAACCAAGCCAGGGCTTCGTCCGCCGTCATCATGGAATCATCCTCATGCAAATCCTGTTTGTTTCAAAATAAAAGCCGCAATTTCCTCGGCTGCGTTCAAATCGAACTGGGGCAGCGGGGTTGCCAGCGGCTCGTCGGTGGCGATGCCGACAACCCAGCGGTCCTGGGGATGGAGCAGCGGTTTGTCGCTGGCCCGCCGGTGCACCTCCAGCTTCGGAATCGGGTCGCGCTTAAAGCCCTCCACCAAGACGAGGTCGCAGGGGGAAAGGGTTTTTACCAATTCGGCCAAGCCGGGCTCCGCCTCCTGCCGCAACTCATGCATCAACACCCAGCGCCTGGACGACGCCAGCATCACTTCCCGGCAACCCGCCTCGCGAAAGCGGAAGCTGTCCTTCCCCGGCTGATCGAGGTCGACATCGTGGTGGGTTTGCTTGATCAGGGATACACGCCTGCCCCCTGCCGTAAGAAGGGGCAATACTTTTTCAATCAGGGTGGTTTTGCCGCTACCGCTATAACCCGCGATGCCGAAAACCCTCATCTTTTAATCCATCCGTTTCAGTCAACAATAATGCCCCAGGGCCACCCTGGAATCAAGGCTCCGTTTCTGATGCCTGGAGCCTGGGATAGCGGCAGTATTCCACCAGCCGTTGGGTTTCCTCGCTGGGCGGCGGGGTAAGAAGACTGGCCGCGATCACCCCTATAAAACCGGCCGGGACGCCGAATATTCCCGCGGCTATGTCACGGATGCCGAACCATGGCGTCATGCCGTAGAAGCGCACTCCAACCAGGTAGAACAAGGTCACGCCCAAGCCTAAAACCATGCCAGCAACCGCGCCGGCCCAGTTGGCCCGCTTCCAAAACACCCCCAAAGCCAGGACCGGGAACAATGCTGCCCCGGCGATGGAAAAGGCCCAGGCCACCATGGAAAGGAGGGTATCGGGCCGCAGGGAGGCGACAAAAGCCGCCACCAGCGCCGCCACCAGCAGCAATGCCTTGGAAAGGAAAATCCGCAGGGGGGTAGAGGCCTCGGGGTGGACCATCTGGAAATAAACGTCGTGGGACAACGCGCTGGCGATCACCAACAGCAGCGCATCGGCCGTGGAAAGGGCCGCCGCCAACCCCCCGGCGGCAACCAAACCGGACACCACGTAGGGCAAACCGGCGATCTCGGGGGCGGCAAGAACAATAATGTCCGGGTTGATGCTGATTTCCGCCAGTTGCAGGATCCCGTCGTGGTTGATGTCATTGATCTTCACCCCCCAGGCGGCCATCCAGCTCGGAAGATCGCCGATGCTGGTGCCAATCAGCTTGGTGTAGACCTCGAACTTAACCAGCACGGCCAAGGCCGGCGCTGCCGAATAGAGTAGGAAAATAAAAAAGAGGGTCCAGAACACCGATTCCCGCGCCTCCCGCACCGAGGGCGTGGTGTAATACCGCATCAGGATGTGGGGCAAGCCGGCGGTGCCGATCATCAAGCACGCCGCCAGCGCAAGAAAGTTACGCCGCGCATTGTCACGGCTGGCTTCGGTCTTACCGGCAAAGGGGTCGGCATGGGGAGAGGGCGGGCGGGCACCTGCGCGGGCCTCCTCCAGTTCCATGCCCCACCTCTGACGCGCTTCCATCTCCGTGCGCGGCAAATGACTGAGAAAATTTTCCGCCTCTGCGATCTCCCCGGCTTTCGCCGGGCGTTCTGCGCGCAGCTTAGCCAGGCGGACTTCGGCCTGCCGGCGTTCGGTTTCCAGCGAGGCGGGCAGCGTCCTGATCTTGGCCGCCAGCCTGTCGGCCTTTTGCGCATACAGCCGCAGCGCCTCTTTCTGGGCAGGATCGTTGAAGATTTCCCGCTCCCGTTCCGTCACCTTTTCCAGCACCTCGCCGTATACCAGCTGGGGTATGGGGATTTCGGTGATGCGCTGGGACAGCATGACCACGGGCACCAGGTAGGCGATGATCAAGATCACGTACTGGGCCACCTGGGTCCAGGTAATGGCCTTCGCCCCGCCGAGAAAGGAGCAGACCAGGATGCCCAACACCCCCACGTAAACGCCGGTGGTGAAATCGATCCCCAGGAAGCGGCTGCTGATCAGCCCTACGCCATAAATTTGCGCCACGACGTAGATGAAGGAAGCCAAAATCGCCGCCAGCACACCGATCATGCGCGGCAGATTGCCGCCATAGCGGGCGCCGAGAAAATCGGGAATGGTGAACTGCCCGAACTTGCGCAGGAAGGGCGCGAGAAACAGCGCCACCAGCACATAACCGCCGGTCCACCCCATGACGAAAGCCAAGCCATCGTAGCCCGAGAGATAGAGGGTGCCGGCCATGCCGATGAACGTCGCGGCGCTCATCCAGTCGGCGCCGCTGGCCATGCCGTTGAATATGGCCGGCACGCGGCGCCCGGCGACGTAATATTCGGAAATGTCCGCGGTACGGCTCAAGACGCCGATGGTGGTATACAGGCCGAGGGTGGCGACCATGAAGATATAGCCGATCCAGGCGTTGGGCATCCCCATCTGCTCGGCGATGGCCAGCAGAATGATGAAGGTGATGAACCCCCCCGTGTAGAGGCCGTAATAGCGGGAAAGACTACGGAAATATTGCTTGTTCTTGCGTGCGCCCATCACTCTTCCGCGACCCCGCATTCCTTGTCCAGACGGCTCATATAGCGGGCGTAGAACCACACCAGGACCACATAAATCAGCAGGGAACCCTGTGCCGCCATGAAAAACCCGAGGGGAAAACCAAGAAAGCTGAAGCGGTTCAGGTCCGCGGCGTAGTAGACCACCACGAAAGTGGCAACGAACCACACGGCGACCAGCACGGCCGTGATGCGCAAGGTCTTGCGCCAATATGTCTGCAGGAGCCTGGTTTTCGGCATGGAGCCCTTCGGTTGTCTGTGTGCCGCCGGTTCACGTGCCGGTCAGCAGGTTGGCTATATTGTACCGCTCCTGCTTTCAGCTGGCCCAGCTTACCCACCTTTGGGCTTTTTCCAGGCTTTGCATATCCGCCAGGTGGCGCACCCCTTTTTTCGCCGCGCCCGCCGTCAGCACCTGCAGCAACTGGGCGGTGGAAAGGGCGTCCGCCAATGCGCTATGCCGGGCGTAGTTGTTGATCTGAAAGTGGCCCATCCAATCGTCCAGCGCCCGATAACGGCGGGCCAGGTCGGGGTACAAAGCGGGGGCGATATAGGCCAAGTCCACCCACGGATGCTTGAACTCCAAGCCCAGGAATTCCTTCATTGCCCGCCGGATCATGGTCTCATCGAAGGTGACGTGGAAAGCGATGAGGGGCGACTTGCCCAAATATTCGAGGAACTCCAGTAGTGCCGCCACCGGCGGCACGCCGTCGGCCTGGGCGGTCCCGCCAATGCCGTGGATAAGGATGTTCTCCTTGTCGCTCACCGCCTCTTGCTGGAGGATGATTTCGAAGCTATCGCCAAGGTCGATCTTCCCCCCCGTCACGGCCACGGCGCCAATAGCGATGAGGCGGTCTTTGTTGAGGTTGAGCCCGCTGGTTTCCACATCCACCACCACATAACGCCCCTGGGATAGCGGCTCCTCCAAGGGGGGGGCCGGCAAGGATTTCCACGCTTCCAGCCTGGCGGCCTCCTCTGGGCGCAGTTCGACGGATGAAATACCAAAGAGACGTGTCAGCCAGCTCATACGCGATAATCCATGCCTAGCCGGGTTTGCAGCTTGCGGGCCTGGCGAAAGGCTTCCTTCAGAATCCTCCGATCCAGGTCGTTCAAGCGATCCGGGTTGATGCAATTGGCGCCGGCAGCCCCCTCTTCCTCATGCTGGCGCCGCAAGCGTAGAAGTTGAATAAATAGAAAGGCCTCCACCCAGCCCTCCACTTCCGCGCCTCCAATCTTCAACCTAGTCGCCGCTGCACGCAACCGCTGCACGGTTCCGGTTTGCGCCTGGCCGGTGGCCAGGCCGTAAATGCGCGCCGCGTCGACGAAGGGCGTAATGCCGTTGAGCTTCAGGTCCAAGGTTCGATCTTCCCTCACGGAGAATTCCCGCACCAGGCCCAGAGGAGGGCGGTTGCGCAGCGCATTGGCCGCCATCTGGTGAAGAAAGCGGGGATTGGCTTGCGCCGTCCGCGCCAGCCACTGCCGCAGGCTGGCGGCCAGGGCCGCGTCGCCATGCAGGGGGCGAAAATCAAAAAAGATCGAGGCATTGAGTAGGGCTTCCGGCTCGCCTTGGTCAATCCAGCGGGAAAAGGTCCTCCGCCATTCCTCCAGGGACAGGCACCACTTTGGATTGGACGCCATGATCTCCCCCTTGCACAAGGGGAAGCCGCAGGAAGCCAGGGCATCGTTGATCCCCTTCGCCAGCGGCAGCAGGATCGCTCTCAGTTCCTCCGCCTCTCCGGCACTCCCCGCTTCGAAGAGGATACCGTTGTCCTGGTCCGTGTTCAGCGTCTGTTCGAACCGCCCTTCCGAGCCCAGGGCCAGCCAGCAGTATTTCCCCGCGATCCGCTGCCGCGCCGACATCGGCAGCCGCGCCTCTTCCAGTTCGATGATCCGGCTGGTCAAGAGGTCGTTGAGGGTGGAGAGAATTTGGGTTAGCTGTTCCGCCGCCACGCCCTGCGCCAGCATGTTGTGGGCCAGTTGCCGGATGTCCTTGACCGCCTGCTGAAGGGTGGGCAGGTCGGCGGCTTCCCGTAGGGTGCTGCTCAGTTGCCGCAGGCCTATCCGTTGCAGGGTGAACAGGTCCTTTTCCGAAACCAGGCCGACCAGTTGTTCGTTGTCGGTGACCAGGACGTGGCGGAAGCCTTCCCGGGCCATCACCAGGGCCGCTTCGTAGGCCAGGGCCTGGGGGGGTAGCGATACCGGGTGGGGGCTCATGACGTCCCGTATCGGGGTGGCCAGGTCGATGGCCGCCAGGGCGACCCGGTCCAGGACGTCGTGGAGGGTGAAGATGCCCAGGGGGCGCTGCCGTTCGTCCACGACGATCATGGAGCCAATGCGCTTTTGCTGCATGGTTGCAAGGACGTCCCGCAGGGGGGTGGTGGGGAGGGTGCTGACGGGTTGGCGCCGCAGAAGGGCGGACAGGGGAGTGTCCATGGATTGCTGCGCGCTGCTGCTCTGGCTGTAGCGGGCCTGGATGATGTGTTTGGACTGTTCCAGCAGGCTGGCGATGCGCCGCGTGCAGAAGTCGTGGAAGGGGGGGCTCTGTTGCAGCAGCGCGCTAAAGTCGTCGGCGGGCAGTTCGTAGCAGAAGGTGTCTTCCTTGGCACGGTAGAGGCTGGACACCGGCCGCTTGGAGAGCAGGGCGCCGAGGGGGAAGCATTCCCCTTCCACCAGTTCCCAGCGGGCTTCGTCGCCCTCGACCCGGGCCACGTCCTGTTCCCCCTGCACCGCCCCCTGTTTGATGATGTAAAAACGGCTGACTTGTCCCTGGTCCGGCCCCAGTACCACTTCCCCCTTGCCGTAGTACCCCAGCTTCAGCCGACCCGCCAGCCATTCCAGCTCTTCCCGCTCCATCTGGTCGAAGGGCGCGTGACGCCTCAGGTGCTCAACAAGAGCATGAAGAAGGGAGGGGGGAGGATGTCGTTCTGTCATGTTATATCCCGAAAAGCTTTTCCATCATAACCTTGCCGTCAAACGGCGCAATGGCGCCGGGGAATAAAAAAGCCCCGGCTATACCGGGGCTTAAATGACTTTCAAGGAAATTATGGCGTTATTGTTGTATGCCTTGCCTGGAAGTTTCCTTAGTGCGCCACGGCGCCTTCGGCGTGGATGCCGGTGTTCTGGCGCACGTACAGCTCATCCCACATTTCTTCCGCGCGCTTGTCGCGGTAGAGCAGGGAACCGATGATCACCATCAGGAAGCCCACCGGGATGGAGATAATGCCGGGGTTCTTCAGCTTGATCAGCGGTTTTTCCAGGCCCACGATGCTAGTGGTCTGACCTTCGAATTTCTTCAGGTCATCCTGGGCGCCTTTGATGGCTTTCTCGGTCGCCGCGATGTCCTTGGTCAGTTTCTCCTTGTCGGCGCCTTCGGCCGCGGTAGCCAGCTTGGCCTGCAGGCCGGTCAGCTTCTCCAGGGCGCCGGGCTTGGCGGGTTTGCCGTCTTTGGCGGGCTCGCCATTCAGCACCTTGTTGGCGTCGGCGATCTTCGCCAGGGGATAGGTCATGTTGGGGGACACCATCACCACGGCGATGGCGGTGATCGCGCCGACCAGCATGCCGGCCACGACGCCGCCGGTGTTGCAGCGCTTCCAGTACAGGGTCAGCACCACCGCGGGCAGGTTGGAGGAAGCCGCCACCGCGAAGGCGAGGCCCACCAGGTGCGCCACGTTCTGGCCCTTGGACAGAATGCCGAGGATGATGGACACCACGCCGACGATGATGGAGGACACGCGGGCAGCGCGCACCTGCTCTTCGGGGGTGGCATGGTCGCCGCGGATCACGCCCACGTAGATATCGTGGGCCATGGCGGAAGCGGAGGCCAGCACCAGACCGGCCACCACGGCCACGATAGTGGCGAAGGCGACGGCAGCGACGAAAGCGAGGAAGAAGTTGCCCAGCATGGAGTCCGGACCGCCGCCCACGAATTGGGCCAGCAGGGGAGCCGCCATGTTGCCGCCCTTGTCGAGGGCGGTGATCTTGCCGGCGCCCACCAGGGTGGCGGCGCCCATGCCCAGGAACAGGGTCAGCACGTAGAAGCCGCCGATGATGCCCATGGCCCAAATCACGGACTTGCGGGCTTCCTGAGCCGTGGGAACGGTAAAGAAGCGCATCAGGATGTGGGGCAGGCCGGCGGTACCCAGCACCAGGGCGAGGCCCAGGCTCAGCTGGTCGAGGGGATCCTTCAGCAGCAGGCCGGGCTCCAGGAAGCGCTGACCAAGTTCGGCCGGCGTCATATTGGCGGCGGAATCACCCAGCACCTTGGCCACCTGGGCCTGGACCTTGGGATCGTCCACTACGCCCTGCAGGAAGGCGGGGAGGGAGAAGCCGTAGGGCGCCCAGACGAACATCACCAGCAGGACGGAAGCGGCCACTAGCAGCACGGCCTTAACGATCTGCACCCAGGTGGTGGCCTTCATGCCGCCGAACACCACGTAGGACAGCATCAGCACGCCCACCACGGCCACCGACACCTCGTAGTCGATGCCGACCAGGGTCTTGATCAGCACGCCGCCGCCCACCATCTGGGCGATCAGGTAGAAGGTGGAAACTGTGATGGTGGACAGGGCCGCCACGGTTTTCGAGGCCTTGGGGTTGTTGCGGAAGGCCAGGATGTCGCCGAGGGTGTACTTGCCGATGTTGCGGCAGGGCTCGGCGATGACCAGCAGCACGGTGATGTAGGCCACCAGGAAGCCGACGGAGTACATGAAGCCGTCGTAGCCGTAGAGGGAGATCAGGCCCGCGATACCCAGGAAGGAGGCGGCGGACAGGTAATCGCCCGCGATGGCCCAGCCGTTCTGCACGCCGGACACGGAGCGGCCGGCAGCGTAGAACTCAGAAGTGCTGTGGGTCTGTTTCGCGGCCCAGTAGGTGATATACAGGGTGACGCCGATGATGGCGGCGAACACTAGGAAGGTCATGGTGCGGTGGCTGTCGCCCACTCCCGCTTCCGCGGCGAAGGCGCCGAAGGACGCCAGCGCCGTGCCGAGCCCGAGGCCGGCGGAGAGCAATTTTTTCATCAGTCCGGTCATCTTATCCTCCGATCTTGTGGGCGTCTTTGACGATTTCTTCCGCCATGGCGTCAAACTCGCGGTTGGCGCGTTTGGCGTAAATGATGGCGATTCCCCAGGCGACGACGAACTCGGACAGGGCGAACAGCAGGCCGAAATTGATCGGTCCCCAGATCTTGGTGTCGAAGACGCTCTTGAAATAGGCCGCCATGATGGGCAGCAGGAAGTAATACACCATCGAGAAGATCATCAGGCCCCACAAGAACCCGCTCTTCTTCTTGTGCAGTGCCTGAAACCGGGGGTCCGCGTCGATGGCGGCCCAGTTCATCTGCGGTTTTGACATTTTCTTTCCTCCGTTTGATAATGGCTCGAAACAAAGCCTTATATCCCCGCGGCACGGGGATCGTGCCCCCCACAGTAGCCCCCCAAACTTACACGAAACTTACAGCCCCTCACCCTCTTCAGTCAGCCCAGCATGCGGATTCTGATCATCGAAGACGACGAAATACTGGCTGACGGGCTCCAGTCCTCCATGCGCCAGGCCGGTTACGCCGTGGACCATGTCTGCAACGGCAAGGATGCGGTGCATATCGCCCAGAGCGAATCCTTCGACTTGGTGATTCTTGACCTGGGACTGCCCAGACTCGACGGCTTTTCCGTGCTGAAGCAGCTGCGCGCCGGCCAAAAAAGCATGCCCGTCCTCATCCTGACGGCCAGGGATTGCCTGGAGGCCCGGGTGAAGGGCCTGGATTTGGGCGCCGACGACTACATGACTAAACCCTTCGACCTGCCCGAACTAGAAGCCCGGGTGCGGGCTCTCCTGCGGCGGGGCCAGAGCGGTTATAGCCCGGCCCTGGTCCATGGCGATCTGGCTTTCGACACCATCGGTCGCCGCGTCACTCTCCGCGGCGAACCCATTTCCTTCTCTTCCCGCGAACTGGGCGTACTGGAAATTTTGTTGACCCGCGCGGGCAGGGTGGTCAGCAAGGAACAAATCCTGGAGCACCTCTACAGCTTTTCCGAGGAGGCCAGCAGCAATGCCATCGAGGTGTACATACACCGCGTCCGCAAGAAAATCGAGCCCGCCGGCATTACCATCCGCGCGATTCGCGGGCTGGGGTACTTGATGGATAAGTCCGGCGCCTAGTACCGTCCGACCGGCACATCTCCATGAATAACGATATCCTCTCCCTGCGCACCCACCTTATGAACTGGCTGTTCACGCCTTTGTTCGTACTCTGGGTGTTCAGCACGGCTACCGGCTACATCGCCACCCTCAAGTATGCCAATCGGCCTTACGACCAGGCCCTGCTGGAGCGGGCCCAGACCCTGGCCGGCCATTTCAGGCTGACGGACGGCTCTCCCGTGGCCAACGGCACCCCGCCCGCCAAGGAAGAAGCGTTTTATTCCCTTTACGACGCCGACGGTCAACAACTCGCCGGCAATGTATCCCTGCCCAGGCCTTCGGAATATTTGCTGCGCAAAAATGAGCCTATATTCACCGATGCGGAGTATCGCGGCATCAAAATCCGCATGGTCACGCTTCATTACCCGGAGGGAGAGGGGCGCTTCGGTCGGCTTCAACTGGCCGAGGAACTGGACAAGCGCCAGGCCCTGATCCGGGGAATTCTCGCCAACATCGTCATTCCGCAGCTACTCCTGATCCTGATGGCGGGCGCGGCGGTATGGTATGCCCTGAAGCGTGGCCTTGCGCCCCTGGAGCACCTGCGCCAGGAAGTGATCGAGCGCTCCCGCACCGACCTGAGCCAACTCAGCGAAAGCAAGGCCCCGGAGGAGGTCCGGCCCCTGATTCATGCTTTCAATCAACTGCTGCAGCGCTTAAGCCAGGTGCTGGATTCCCAGAAGCGCTTTGTCGCCGATGCCGCCCACCAACTCCGCACCCCCTTTGCCGGCCTGAAGACCCAGTCCGAACTGGGCCTGCGAGAAACCGACCCGGAGATGATGCAGGCGGCCCTGCGGAAAATCCATGCCAGCGCCGAACGCTGCAACCACCTGGTGAACCAGCTTCTGGCCTTGGCCCGCAACGAACCCGGTGGCCATCTTTACAGCACCCTTGATACCCTGGAATTGGGCAAGCTGGCCCAGGAAGCCACCATGAAGTGGGTGCCGGAGGCTTTGCACAAGGACATTGATCTTGGCTTCGAAGGCAGCCAGCAAGCGGTGCCGGTAAAAGGCGACCCTCTCGGCCTGACGGAACTGCTCGATAACCTGCTCGACAATGCCATTCGCTACACCCAACCCGGTGGCCGCATAACGGTGACCGTTGCCTACAATAACGGTGGCGCTTTGCTGTGCATCGAGGACAACGGCCCGGGCATCCCCCCTGAGCAACGGCAGCGCGTATTCGAACGTTTCTACCGCATCCTGGGGAGCGGCGAAAAGGGGAGCGGCCTGGGACTATCCATCGTCAAGGAAGTAGCGGAATTGCACCACGCCACGGTCGCGTTGGGTGAAGGCGCCCATGGCGCGGGGCTAAAGGTGACGCTCCGTTTTCCCCACCACTCTTCCTTCTAGCCTCGTTTTTAAAACTGGAAGTATTTTCCCAGCACCGCCTGCACTTTGCGGCCCTGTCGAAAAGCCTCCTTCAGGATGCGGCGGTCCAGGCTATTGAGGGAATCGGGGTCGACCCGGTTGGATAGGGGAAGGCCTGCCCCAGCCTGTTCGTGCTGAAGACGCAGGCGCAGGAGCTGGATGAACAAAAAGGCCTCCACCCAGCCCTCCACCTCTGCCGAATTCAGCTTCCACACTTCCCCCGCTCCGCGCAGGCGCCGAATGGTGCTGGCCTCCCCGATACCGCCGTAGAGGCCGAATATGCGCGCCGCGTCGACGAAGGGCGTGATGCCGTTGAGCTTCAGGTCCAGGGCATGGTCCTCGCCGACAGTGAAATCCCGCACCATCCCCAAGGGCGGGCGGTTGCCCAGCGCATTTTCCGCCATCAGCTTGAGAAAGTGGCGGCTGTCCTTGATTTTGTCCTGGAGCCATCCTCGCAGGTCCTCCGCCAAGTCGGCGCGGCCATGAAGCGCCCGGAAATCGAAGAATATCGAGGCATGAAGCAATACCGGCTTATCGCCGCGAAATATCCAGTCGGCGAAGGTGTCTTTCCATTCTTGTCCCGACAGACACCACCGAGGATTGGAAGCCATGATCCCCCCCTTGCACAGGGGGAAGCCGCAGGCCGCCAGGGCATCGTTGATCCCCTTCGCCAGCGGCAGCAGGATCGCTCTCAGCGCCTCCGCCTCTCCGGCACTCCCCGCTTCGAAGAGGATACCGTTGTCCTGGTCCGTGTTCAGCGTCTGTTCGAACCGCCCTTCCGAGCCCAGGGCCAGCCAGCAGTATTTCCCCGCGATCCGCTGCCGCGCCGACATCGGCAGCCGCGCCTCTTCCAGTTCGATGATCCGGCTGGTCAAGAGGTCGTTGAGGGTGGAGAGAATTTGGGTTAGCTGTTCCGCCGCCACGCCCTGCGCCAGCATGTTGTGGGCCAGTTGCCGGATGTCCTTGACCGCCTGCTGAAGGGTGGGCAGGTCGGCGGCTTCCCGTAGGGTGCTGCTCAGTTGCCGCAGGCCTATCCGTTGCAGGGTGAACAGGTCCTTTTCCGAAACCAGGCCGACCAGTTGTTCGTTGTCGGTGACCAGGACGTGGCGGAAGCCTTCCCGGGCCATCACCAGGGCCGCTTCGTAGGCCAGGGCCTGGGGGGGTAGCGATACCGGGTGGGGGCTCATGACGTCCCGTATCGGGGTGGCCAGGTCGATGGCCGCCAGGGCGACCCGGTCCAGGACGTCGTGGAGGGTGAAGATGCCCAGGGGGCGCTGCCGTTCGTCCACGACGATCATGGAGCCAATGCGCTTTTGCTGCATGGTTGCAAGGACGTCCCGCAGGGGGGTGGTGGGGAGGGTGCTGACGGGTTGGCGCCGCAGAAGGGCGGACAGGGGAGTGTCCATGGATTGCTGCGCGCTGCTGCTCTGGCTGTAGCGGGCCTGGATGATGTGCTTGGATTGTTCCAGCAGGCTGGCAATGCGCCGGGTGCAGAAGTCGTGGAAGGGGGGGCTCTTTTGCAGCAGAACGGCAAAGTCTTCGGCAGGCAGTTCGTAGCAGAAGGTATCCTCTTTAGCCCGATAGACGCTGGATACCGGCCGCTTGGAGAGCAGGGCGCCGAGGGGAAAGCATTCCCCTTCCACCAGTTCCCACCGGGCTTCGTCGCCTTCGACCCGGGCTACGTCCTGTTCCCCCTGCACCGCGCCCTGTTTGATGATGTAAAAACGGCTCACTTGTCCCTGCTCTGGACCCAGCACTACCTCCCCTTTGCCGTAGTACCCCAGCTTCAGCCTCCCCGCCAGCCATTCCAGGTCCTCCCCCTCCATCTGGTCGAACGGCGCGTGGCGCCTCAAATGGTCAATTAGCGATTGAAGAAGGGGGCGGGGAGAGGTAGTCATCGGTGCGAACGCTCCGGCCGTGGGGTTGGTGGGGATTATCGGCCATGGGGAGGCCCGGGCACAATACGTCTGCGACGGGCATAAAAAAACCCCCGCCATTTTCCAGGCGGGGGTTTGGGGGCGGGGTCGCCGGGACGGCTTACATCATGCCCATGTCGCCCATGCCGCCCATGCCGCCGCCGGGCATGGCAGGCTCGTCCTTCGGCAGCTCGGCCACCATGCAGTCGGTGGTGAGCATCAGGGCGGCCACGGAAGCGGCGTTCTGCAGCGCGGTGCGGGTCACCTTGGTGGGGTCCAGCACGCCCATCTCCATCATGTCGCCGTACTCGCCGGTGGCGGCGTTGTAACCGAAGTTACCCTTGCCCTCTTCCACCTTGGCGCACACCACGGAGGGCTCGTCGCCGGCGTTGGCGACGATCTGGCGGATGGGCTCTTCCACGGCGCGCAGCACGATCTTGATGCCGGCCTCCTGGTCGGGGTTGATGCCCTTGACCTTGGCGATGGCGGCACGGGCACGCAGCAGCGCCACGCCGCCGCCGGGGACGATACCTTCTTCCACCGCGGCGCGGGTGGCGTGCAGAGCGTCTTCCACGCGGGCCTTTTTCTCCTTCATTTCCACTTCGGTAGCGGCACCCACCTTGATCACGGCCACGCCACCGGACAGCTTGGCCATGCGCTCCTGGAGCTTCTCACGGTCGTAGTCGGAGGAGGTCTCCTCGATCTGCTTCTTGATCTGGGCGATGCGGGCTTTGATACCGTCTTCCTTGCCGGCGCCGTCGATGATGGTGGTGTCTTCTTTGGCCACTTCCACGCGCTTGGCCTGACCCAGCTCGTTCAGGGTGGCCTTCTCCAGGGAGAGACCCACTTCCTCGGCGATCACGGTGCCGCCGGTAAGGATGGCGATGTCTTCCAGCATGGCCTTGCGACGGTCACCGAAGCCGGGAGCCTTGACGGCCACGGTCTTGAGGATGCCGCGAATGTTGTTCACCACCAGGGTGGCCAGAGCTTCGCCCTCGATATCCTCGGCGATGATCAGCAGGGGACGGCTGGCCTTGGCCACTTGCTCCAGCACGGGCAGCAGGTCGCGGATGTTGGAGATCTTCTTGTCGTGCAGCAGGATGAAGGGGTTCTCCAGGGCCGCGATCTGGCGATCGGGGTTATTGATGAAGTAGGGGGAGAGGTAACCGCGGTCGAACTGCATCCCCTCCACCACTTCCAGCTCGTTCTGCAGGCCGGAGCCGTCTTCCACGGTGATCACACCTTCCTTGCCCACCTTGTCCATGGCCTGGGCGATAATCTCGCCGATGGAGCTGTCGGAGTTGGCGGAGATGGAGCCCACCTGGGCGATTTCCTTGCTGGTGGTGCAGGGCTTGGAAATCTTCTTCAGCTCGTCCACGGCGGCTTCCACGGCCTTGTCGATACCACGCTTGAGATCCATGGGGTTCATGCCAGCGGCCACGTACTTCATGCCTTCGCGCACGATGGCCTGAGCCAGCACGGTGGCGGTGGTGGTGCCGTCACCAGCCACATCGGAGGTCTTGGAGGCGACTTCCTTCACCATCTGGGCGCCCATGTTCTCGAACTTGTCCTTCAGCTCAATCTCCTTGGCCACGGACACGCCGTCCTTGGTGATGGTGGGGGCGCCGAAGGAGCGCTCCAGCACCACGTTGCGGCCCTTGGGGCCGAGGGTCACTTTCACCGCGTCAGCCAGCACGTTGACGCCGGCAACCATGCGGTGGCGGGCGGAATCACCGAATTTAACGTCTTTAGCAGCCATCTTTGTTTTCTCCTAAATCGATTCCTGAAATACCTTAACCTTCGACCACGCCCATGATGTCTTCTTCGCGCATCACGAGCAGCTCTTCGCCGTCGACCTTGACGGACTGGCCGGAGTATTTACCGAAAATAACTTTGTCGCCGGCCTTCACTGCCAACTGGCGCACTTCGCCGTTGTCCAGCACCTTGCCGGTGCCGACGGCGATGATTTCGCCCATGTCCGGCTTTTCCGCGGCGTTGCCGGGCAGGACGATGCCGGAAGCGGTCTTCTCCTCGGCTTCCAGGCGCTTGACGATCACGCGGTCATGCAAAGGACGAATTTTCATCAGTTACTCTCCTTGGTTTCGATTGATGATTTCCAAAGTCCGGCGCGCCATGACGACGAGCCGTTTTAATGTGTTCGGGAGGGGTCTTATTAGCACTCGCCTCCGAGGAGTGCTAATAATAGGGGCGGGTCTTTCAAAATTCAAGAGGGCCCTCGTCATTTCCCCGGCGGGGCCGGTCCGAATTCCCCTGGCGTATAATGACGCCTTCCCCGCTCTCGCCATCAATCCATGGACAATCAGGAACTGCTCACCCGCTCCCTCGGCGCCGTCTGGCACCCCTGCACCCAGATGAAGCGCCATGAAACCCTGCCCCTGGTTCCCATCGCCCGGGGCGACGGCGCCTGGCTGTACGACTTCGACGGCCGGCGTTACCTGGACGGGGTCAGCTCCTGGTGGGTAAACCTCTTCGGCCACTGCAATCCCCGCATCAACGCCGCCCTGAAGGACCAGCTGGAAAAGCTGGAGCACGTCATCCTGGCGGGCTTCACCCACCAGCCGGTAGTGGAGCTGTCCGAGCGGCTGGCGTCCCTGACGGGGCTGGGGCATTGTTTTTACGGTTCCGACGGCGCCTCGGCCATCGAAATCGCCCTCAAGATGAGCTTCCACTACTGGCGCAACAGCGGGCAGGGCGCCAAGACCGGCTTCGTCAGCCTGGCCAACAGCTACCACGGCGAGACCCTGGGAGCCCTGTCGGTGACCGATGTCGCCCTGTTCAAGGACACCTACGCCCCCTTGCTGCGCCAATCGGCCCAGGTTCCCAGCCCGGACTGGCGGCTGGCGGAAAAAGGGGAGAGCGGCGAAGCCTATGCCCTGCGGGCGGCGGCGGCCCTGGAGCGGCACCTGGCCGCCCACCACGGCACCACGGCAGCCCTGATCGTCGAACCCCTGGTCCAATGCGCGGGAGGCATGGCCATGTATCACCCGGCCTATCTGCGCCAGGCGCGGGAGCTTTGCGACCGCTACGGCGTGCATCTGATCGCCGACGAGATCGCCGTCGGCTTCGGCCGCACGGGTACTTTCTTCGCCTGCGAGCAGGCCGCCATCAAACCCGATTTCCTCTGCCTGTCGAAGGGCATTACCGGCGGCTATCTGCCCCTATCGGCAACGTTGACCACGGATGCCGTCTACCAGGCCTTCTACCACGACGAAACGGCGAAGGGCTTTCTCCACTCCCACTCCTACACCGGCAACCCCCTCGCCTGCCGTGCCGCCCTGGCAACCCTGGCGATTTTCGAGGAGGACGGGGTCATCGCCGGCAATTGGGCCAGGGCCGCCCGCTTCACCGAGCTGCTGCAGCCCCTTGCCCATCACCCTCGGGTCCGAGATTTTCGCCACACAGGGATGATCTGGGCCTTCGAGGTGGATTCCACAACGGCCGATTTCTCCAGCCGCTTTTTCAGGGCGGCCCTGGACAAGGAATTGCTGCTACGCCCCATGGGCAATACGGTGTATTTCATGCCCCCCTACATCCTCGGCGAGGAGGAGATGGCTCTGCTGGCCAAGCGTACTACGGAACTCCTGGAAAGCTGCCCTTGAAACGGCGTCCCAGGGCCAGCACCTGGGCAGGTATCCTCAGGCCGGCCTGGCGGGCGCTTTCCACATTGAATTCCATCACCACCCGGTTGTTCTCCGTCACCAGCCCGATCATGCCGCCGCGGTCGATAAAACCGCTTTCGCCGATGGTCAGCAGGCCGTATTCCACCCTCAGCGGATGGGGCGCTGCGCTGCGATAGCCCATCACCAGCGCTTGGCACTGCCGCGAGTCCTTTTCACTCTCGATCTGCTCCACGTGTACCCGGTGCCCCTGGGCAAGACACCCCTCCAGGCGATTCAGGGCATAAACCCAGTCCCCCGCCAAGCCGACATGGCAAAGGCGCAGGGAGGCATCCGGCGCAAGGGATGCCGCCGGCCACTCCACCAGCTTGAGCAGATTGAAGACGAAGGCGGCCTTCACCTCCGGCTCTTCAAACTCACCCTCCGCCCCGTGGGAGAGGAGGCTAGGGAGCAAGCAGGCCAGCGCCACCAGGAATTTGGCCAAGAAGCGCGCCTTCATCTCAGAAATGTACCGTCATCTTGAGGCGCACATTGCGCCCGTTTTGCAGCATGCGATCACGGGGCACCGGCATCAGGCTATCCGTGGCCACCGGGTCGGCGTACTCCTTGTCAAACAGGTTATAGAGGCCCACGGACGCCTCCCAATGATGCTTCTTGGGCTGGTAGACCATGCTTAGGTTGGCGATCCCGTAGCCCCCCACCTCGCCGGTTCCCGTGGCGCTCCGCCTGCGGCTGACCGTCTGGGCCTCCACCCCGGCCAGCCAATCGCCGCCGACAGGGTAGGCCCAATTGAATTTGGCCATATGGCGGGGGGCATTGTCCGGCCGACCGTTATCCCCCTGCGGCATTTGGAGGGAGTAGCCCAGTCTCAGGCTGGCTTGGCTGTCCCAGCGCTTCTCGTACTCGACTTCCACCCCCCGCGCGGTGAGGGTGGGGAAGTTCTGCGCCACCCCGGAGCCCTCAGTGGCGATCATGTCCTGCACCCGGAAAACGTAGCCGGTTAGCGTCAACCGGCCGCCGCCCAGGCGTTGCTCCCAAGTGCCCTCAACCGACTGCATGCGCTCCGCCGTCAGGTTGGGGTTGCCGTAGGGATAGGTTGCCGTGGTGTAGTAGCGCTCGTAGACGCTCGGGTCGCGAAAAGCCGTGGCATAAAGCAGTTTGAACGTACCCGCGCGCTCGCTGTGATGGACCAGCCCCAAGCGGGAACTCCAGTGGCTTTGCAGGTCCGTCGCTTTATCGTGGCGCAGGCCCAGGGTGAGCTGGGTCTCCGGCTGAAGGCTGATCTCATCCTGCAGGTAGACGCTGAACTGGCGACCGTTCCGCCGATCATCCAGGCACGGAGCGGCGCCGGCGCCGAAACATCCCACCCCGATGTCGTCGTTGAGCTGGTTTTGGCGGGTATTCCTCTTATATTCGAAACCCACCGTCCAGCGCTGGCGACTCCAGGCCGTGGAAACCAGGCGGCTTTCCAGGCCCCACCAGCGCCCTTCGGCATCGTCATGGTTAACGACATAGGGCGGGTAGTCGTAGGGGTAATACCCCTGATAGCGGTAACGGCCCAGGTAAAGCCGCGTATGCAGCTCGTTCTTCCCGTCCAGGCGTAAATCATTGCCGGCTTCGGCCAAGCTATATTCATCGTCCTCGTGATGGGCCGGGTCGTTGAAGACGCTGCCATAACTGCCGGTGGGAACGGTCCGCTTACGCCGGCTATGAATCAACGTTGCATACCACTCATCGTGCCGGAGGCGCACCAGTACCTTGCCGCCGCTTTCACCGTCAGTGCCGCGAGCCACCGGGTCCAGGCCCAGGGAGGCCATTTCCGGGAAGCGGACATTGTGTCCGTCAGCTTCGAAACCCGTCAGAGAGAACAGGTAGTCGGTTCCGTTAGCACTCACTCCGCCCCAAGTTCCCCGTAGCTGGTTGGACCGGCCGGTCCCCATGCTCAACGCCGCCTCCGCGCCGCCCACGGACCGGCCACTGCGGGTAATCACATTGATCACGCCGAACATGGAATCGCCGCCGAACACGGAGGCGCTGGGCCCCCGAACCACCTCGATGTGGTCCACCAAGTCCAGATCAAGGGGAAACGCGCTGTCGATGGTGGCGCTGGAGTAGATGTTCTCGTTAATCGCGGTGCCGTCGATCAGCACCTGAAAACGCGAGCGATAATCCCCCGGCACGGATACCCCCCGCACTCCGGCGTAGGAATAAGTATGGTCGTCGGTGACCGTGAACCCCTGCAGGGAGCGCAGGGCATCGGCCAGGGTTCGCCAGCCGAAAGCGCGGATGTCTTCGGCGCTGAGGATAGATACCGCGGAAGGAATGTCTTCGGCCTTGGTGGCGAACTTCGGCGTGCTGATCACACGCAGCTTGAGCAGCTCTTCCAGAGGCAGCTCGGTTAAGTCCTGATGGCTCTCTGCGCTTGCGCCTTGGCTGCAGAGAGCGAGCGCCAACGTCAATGGAAGCAGCGTGCCTTTCATCCTTCTCCCCTGGATTCCGCCGCTACTCAGTGGTGATATTCTGGCCTGAACAGCAACCCTAAAAACGGCAAAAGTGATACGCCGCGATTCTACACAAGCCCGCCACCCGTTGCCACAAATCGCTAGCCGCCAAGGCCACGGGAAAAGCGGCTCTTTCCAGCTGGTAGCGGCTATATCAGGGTAAAGGCGAAAACGAAGGCGATCCCCACCATTACCGTGAGGCCAACGAGAAACAGGGTATCCGCGATGTTTTCCATGCGCCGGCTGTTCTGCTCGAAGCGCAAGGCGACATAGGAAAAAAAGGCGCTGCCGAGAAAGAACAGGCTGTTGATGGCAAGAGCGACATCCACCAGGGTCGTTTCCTTGGTGCCGACCGCCTTGAAGACCCTCACCAGCCCGATAACCGTCATGCACACTCCCACCATGGTGGTGGAGTTCTGCAGGATATCCCGGGCCAGGCCCTTGACGCTCTGGTTGTCCATGATCAGGGCAGGGGCCGCTCCAGGGCGTAAAGAAGTTCCACCGTCTCCCGCTGCCGCGCCAAGTGGACGATATCGCCGTCCACCATCACTTCGGCCGCGCGCGGGCGGGTGTTGTAATTGGAACTCATGCTCATGCCGTAAGCACCGGCGGACATCACCGCCAGCAGGTCGCCCTCCATCAGGGACAGGCGCCGGTCGTGGCCGAGGAAATCGCCGCTTTCGCACACCGGGCCGACGATTTCGTATTCATATTCCGGCGTTTCTTCCCCTCGCGGCATCACCGGCAGGATGTCGTGCCAGGCATCGTAGAGGGCGGGACGGGCCAGGTCGTTCATGGCGGCGTCCACCACGGCGAAATTCCTCGCCTCGCCGTGCTTGAGGTACTGCACCCGGGTCAGCAGCAGGCCAGCGTTGCCCACCAGGGAGCGGCCAGGCTCGATCAGCACTTGTTGGCCGCGGCCCGAGAGGCCGGACAGCAGGGTTTTGACATAGTCCTGGGCCGAGGGAGGGGTTTCGTCGGTATAGCGAATGCCCACACCGCCGCCGAAATCCAGGTGATGGAATTCGATGCCGTCCGCCTCCAGGGATTCCACCAGGGTCAGCACCCGCTCCACCGCATCGGCAAAAGGCCCCAGCTCGGTGATCTGGGAGCCGATGTGGCAGTCGATGCCGCGCACGGCCAGGTTGGGCAGCTCCGCCGCCAAACGGTACACCCGCCGCGCCTGGTCGTAGGCGATGCCGAACTTGCTGTTCTTAAGCCCGGTGGAAATGTAGGGGTGGGTCTTGGGGTCCACGTTGGGATTGACCCGCAGGCTCACCGGGGCGGTCTTCCCCATCTCCCCCGCGATGCGGTTGAGATGATGGAGTTCGCTTTCCGATTCGACGTTGAAGCAGAGGATGCCCTTTTCCAGGGCGAGGCGGATTTCGGCATCGCTCTTGCCGACGCCGGAGAACACCACTTTACCGGCTTCCCCGCCCGCCGCCAGCACGCGCTGCAATTCGCCCCCCGAAACAATATCGAAGCCGGCCCCAAGACGGGCAAAAACGTTCAGCACCGCCAGATTGGAGTTGGCCTTCACCGCATAGCACACCAGGTGAGGGTGCTCGCCAAAGGCTTGGTCGTAAGCTCGATAAGCGGCGCTGAGGGCTGCGCGGGAATAAATGTAGGTGGGGCTACCGTGGGCGTCAGCGATGTCACGTAAGCGCACACTCTCGGCATAAAGTTCGCCGTTGCGATACTCAAAGGGGTTCACTGCTTCTGTTCCGTTTGCGGGGCGGGTTTGGCCGCCTCCTGTTTCGACGGCTGCTGGGTAGGGGGGGGCAGGTAAAGGTCACCCTTCATGCCGCAGCCGGCAAGCACGAAAGAGAAGGAAACTAGCAAAGGGGTAAGGCGCATAGTATTCTTTCCAGCCATAGTAAACGCGTATCTTAGCAAGGACAGAAGCATGACCGAAAGCGAATACCATCAGTTGGCCGACGACACGCTGAAGAAAATCGAGGCCACCCTCGACGACACGGACGCCGACGTGGATTACGACCGGGTGTCGGGCGGGGTGCTGGAAATCCGATTCCGCGACGGAAGCGTCATCGTCATCAATAAACAGACCCCCATGCGGGAGCTGTGGATCGCCGCCAAGGCCGGCGGCTACCACTACGCCTGGAAAGACGGCGCTTGGCACAACACCCGCGAAGGCGGGGAGTTCCTCGCCGACCTGAGCCGTTTCGCCAGCGCCCAAGCCGGCGAGACCATTGATTTCTAAGCCTGCTCAGCGCCCCTTGGGATAAAGGGGAATCAAGCCCTCAGCGCTTCCCGGGCCCGAGCCACGGCGGCCCGCACCTGGGCCGGAGCGGTGCCCCCGATATGGCTGCGGGCCGCCAGGGAACCCTCCAGGGTGAGGACGGCAAATATGTCTTCGCCGATCAAATCGGAAAACTGGCGCAATTCCTCCAGGGACAATTGGGATAGATCGCAGCCTTTCCCCTCGGCGAAACGCACCGCCAGCGCCACGGCTTCGTGGGCGTCCCGGAAAGGCAGGCCTTTCTTCACCAGGTAATCGGCCAGGTCGGTGGCCGTGGCGAAACCCTGGAACGCCGCGGCGCGCATGGCCTCCTTTTTCACCGTCACGCCGCGCATCATGTCGGCATAGATGGTGAGGGTGTCCCGCAGGGTATCGACCGTGTCGAACAGCGGTTCCTTATCTTCCTGGTTGTCCTTGTTGTAAGCCAGGGGCTGGGACTTCATCAGGGTCAGGAGGGCCATCAGGTGGCCGTTCACCCGGCCGGTCTTGCCGCGGACCAGTTCGGGCACGTCCGGGTTCTTCTTTTGGGGCATGATGGAGGACCCGGTGCAGAAACGGTCGGCGATGTCGATAAAGCCGAAACGCGGGCTCATCCACAGGATCAGCTCTTCCGACAGGCGCGACAGGTGGGTCATCACCAGGGCGGCGGCGGCGGTGAATTCGATGGCGAAGTCCCGGTCGGACACGGCATCCAGGGAATTTTCGCACACCCCGTCGAAACCCAGCTCCCGCGCCACGCGCTCCCGGTCGATGGGATAGGACGTGCCCGCCAGGGCCGCCGCGCCGAGAGGCAGGCGATTGACTCGCTTGCGGCAGTCCGCGAGGCGGGCGGCATCCCGCTTGAGCATTTCATAGTAGGCCAGCAGATGGTGGCCGAACGTCACCGGCTGGGCCACCTGGAGGTGGGTAAAGCCGGGCATCACGGTATCGGCATGGGCCTCGGCCTGGTCGAGAAGGGACAGCTGCAACTCCCGCACCAAGCCCAAAAGATCGTCGATGGCCGCCCGCAAGTAGAGACGTACATCGGTGGCCACTTGATCGTTGCGGGAACGGGCGGTATGCAAACGCTTACCCGCATCGCCAACCAGCGTCGTCAGCCGGCGTTCGATATTCATGTGCACATCTTCCAGGTCTACGGACCATTGGAAGGAGCCGCCACGAACCTCGTCGAGAATTTGTGCCATGCCCTTGCGAATGGCTTCCAGGTCCTCCTCGGACAGCAAGCCCGCCGCGTTGAGCATGGCCGCATGGGCGAGGGAGCCCTGGATGTCGAATTCCGCCAAGCGCTTGTCGAAGGTCACCGAAGCGGTATAGCGTTTGACCAATTCGGACACCGGCTCGGAAAAACGGCCCGACCAGGTTTTGTTCTGTTCTTGCATGGGATTAGTGCCTAAAATCCAGAAAATGCGAAGTATAAAGCAAAACCTCCCCGTTACCCTGCCCAACTTCCGCAACCTGGGCATCATGCTGCGCGCCCTGGTCCTGGTGGATGGGATGAGCCTGGCCGCCGCCGTGGTACGCCACCAGGAATGGGCGGACATTTGGCAGGACGTGCTGAATTCCTCGGCCATCGTTCAGCCCGTGCTGCTGGCCTCTCTTCTGACGCTTACCTTGCTGCAGCCGTGGCTCAAGCGCTTGCCGTATCACTTGGGCATCGCCGCCGTCCTGGTTACCGTCCTGACGTTCACCACGTTGGTCGCCGCCACAGGGGAGGCGCTATTCACCGGCGGCGGCGTCACCAACCTGCCTTGGGGCCGTTATTGGCTTCTCAGCCTTCTGACGACGGCCGTGACCCTGGCTTATTTTCATCTGCGCAACCGCGCCCTTTCCCCGGCCATAACCGAGGCCCGCCTGCAGGCCCTCCAGGCCCGCATCCGCCCCCATTTCCTTTTCAACAGCCTGAATGCCGTCCTTTCCCTGGTGCGCAGCGATCCCCGGCGGGCCGAGGAAACCCTGGAAGATATGGCGGACCTCTTTAGGGTCCTCATGGCGGACAATCGTCATCTCACCACGCTGGACAAGGAGGTGGCCCTTTGCCGCCAATACCTCAATATCGAGCAGTTGCGCCTCGGCGACCGTCTCTACATCGCCTGGAGCATCGACAAAATGCCCCGGGAGGCCCTAATTCCCCCTCTGGTGCTGCAGCCCCTGCTGGAAAATGCCATTTACCACGGCATTGAACCGGCCGAAGCCCCTGGCGAGATCAGCATCAACATCTACCGGAGCCGGGACCAGGTCCATCTGGTTATCCGCAACCCCTACCTGCAAGAGGGCTCCCACCACGCCGGCAACAAAATGGCCATTGCCAACGTGCGGGAAAGACTGCAACTTCACTTCGACGCCGAAGCCAGCCTGAGCGCGTCCATCCAGGGGAACAGCTACCAAGTCCACATCACCCTCCCCTACACGACCTCCGAATGAACCCCCTGCGCCTTCTTATCGTGGACGATGAAGCTCCCGCCAGAACCCGCCTCAAGACAGTGGTGGGGGACTGCGCCGCCAACCTGCCCATGACCGTGGCCGGCGAAGCCGCCAATGGCAGGGAAGCCTTGGATTGGCTGTCTCATCACGAAGCCGACGTGGTCCTGCTGGACATCCGCATGCCGGGCATCAATGGCATCGATACCGCCCGCCACCTGCAAACCCTGCCCCACCCCCCGGCGGTCATTTTCACCACCGCCCACGATGACCACGCCCTTCAGGCCTTCGAGGTAAACGCCATCGATTACCTGCTGAAACCGGTACGCAGTGAGCGCCTGCTCGCGGCCCTGCACAAAGCCAGGGCATGGACCTCACGCCAGCAGGAGGGGCTGCGCGCAGCCGCCCAAAGTCCGCGCAGCCATTTGGGCATTTTCGAGCGGGGGCGCGTTGTGCTTCTGCCGGTCGCGGATATCGTGTTCCTGCGGGCGGAGCAGAAATACGTCACCGTTCGCACGGAAAGCGGGGAATACCTGACGGAAGAACCTCTCGTAAAACTGGAAGGGGAATTCGGTAGCCGCTTTCTGCGAATTCACCGCAACTGCTTGGTCGCCCGGGAGCGCATAGCGCAGTTGGTAAAAATAGCGGATGGCTGGGCCATCGTTCTGCGCGGCATCAGCGAGCATTTGCCGGTCAGCCGCCGCCAGCTTGCGACGGTCAAGGAAGCCCTGCAGGCCTAGCCGAGAAACAGCGTTTACTGTTCGATAGCCCTCAATGAGCCGAGGATCCCGATGAGTCAACTGTTCACCCCTTTGACCTTGCGCGGGCTTACCCTGCGCAACCGAGTTTTTCTTTCCCCCATGTGCCAGTATTCCGCGAACGAAGGCATGCCTGGGCCATGGCACCTTGTCCATTACGGCAGCCGGGCCGTGGGCGGCGCGGGTCTGGTGATGGTGGAGGCCACTAGCGTGGTACCCCATGGCCGGATCAGCCCCCACGACCTGGGCCTTTGGTCCGATGTCCATGCTCGCGCTTTCCGGCCACTGGCGGCGTTCATCAAGGATCAAGGGGCCGCGCCAGCCGTCCAACTGGCCCACGCCGGCCGCAAAGCCTCCTGCGCGGCTCCCTGGGATGGGGGAGCTCCCCTGATGCCGAACCAGGGGGGCTGGCAGCCCCTGGCACCGAGCCCGCTGCCGTTTTTCGGCCAGTGCTATGCCCCGAAAGAAATGAGCCTCCAGGGAATCGACGAGGTGGTCGTCCAGTTCGCCGAGGCCGCGCACCGTGCGCGGGAAAGCGGCTTCGACGCCGTGGAGGTGCACATGGCCCACGGTTACCTGTTACACGAATTTCTCTCTCCCCTGACCAACCGGCGTGAAGACGACTATGGCGGCTCCCTGGAAAACCGCATGCGCTTGCCTTTGCGGGTGGCAAAAGCCGTTCGGGACGTGTGGCCGGATGACTTGCCGGTATTGGTGCGCCTGTCGGCGACCGATTGGGTCGAGGGGGGATGGGATTTACCCCAATCGGTGATGCTGGCGAAGCAACTGAAAGCCCTGGGAATCGACCTCATCGACGTTTCCAGCGGGGGGCTTACCGCCGACGCCCAGATTCCTTTTGCCCCGGGCTTTCAAACCCCGTTTGCCGCCGCCATCCGCCAGGAGGCCTCCATTGCGGTCGGCACGGTCGGATTGATTACGCGCCCATCCCAGGCCGAACAGGTGTTGGCCACCCATCAGGCGGACGCTGTCTTCCTGGGACGGGAATTGTTGCGCAATCCCTATTGGCCACTGGAAGCCGCCAAGGAACTGGGGGTCGACCCGACGTGGCCGAAACAGTACCAGCGGGCCAAACCCTAGCGTTCTTTCGATAAACGGACCTTTTCCACGGCCTCGTCAATCGCGCGGTCCAAAAACGCCCCGTAGTAATCGGGTGTGCTCACGCCCACCATGGGCTCTCCCACTAGGCGCCCCTCGGCATCGAACATGACCACGGTTGGCGCCAGCTTAATCTGGTAGGCCTTGGCGAACTGCCGGTGGCTGGTCCCTTTGCCGGAAAAATCCAGGAGGGGCCGATCGCTGTTGATTTCCACCTGGCGCATCATCACCTTGCCCTGATAATCGGCATTCCGGCTCATGGGCAGGAGGAAGTCGTTAAGGACCAGCTTGCAATAGGGGCACGCGGAGGTGCCGAACATGATCAGGAGGGGGATTTTTTTCTCCTTGGCCACCATGCCGTCGGCGTGCAAATCCCGCGCCAGTGGTACGCCTTCCCCGCCATGGGCCGCCGTCACGCCCAGAAAGAACCATGCTAGAATACCTCCCAAAGCGCCGAGCCGCCGAACAGCCCTAACCAAGCGGGGTTTCACGTGGAACCATTCAACAGCGGCAGGCATACCTTTCTCCATTGTCAGAACTCTGTAAGGACTCGCTTTGAATACGGCAATCCCCGGCGGTCTCGCCGGCATCACCATCGCCACGCGGGAAAGCGCCCTGGCCATGTGGCAGGCGGAATACATCCAGCGCCGGCTGCAGGAATTATATCCCCAATTGAAGGTTTCCTTGTTGGGCATGACCACCACCGGCGACCAGATCCTGAACTCTCCCCTGAGCAAAATCGGCGGCAAGGGTCTTTTCGTCAAAGAGCTGGAAATCGCCATGGAAGAGGGGAGAGCGGACATTGCCGTGCATTCCATGAAAGACGTGCCCATGGTGCTGCCCCAAGGCTTCATTCTGGCGGCCACCGGCGAGCGCGAAGACCCAAGGGATGCCTTCGTTTCGAACGAATTCCGCTCTCTCGAGGAATTGCCGCCGGGCAGCGTGGTCGGCACTTCCAGCCTGCGGCGCCAGTGCCAGCTGAAAGCCCGCTTCCCTCAGCTGCGGGTGGAAACCCTGCGGGGCAACGTGCAAACCCGCCTGCGCAAACTGGATGAAGGACAATATTCCGCCATCCTGCTTGCCGCTGCCGGTCTCAAGCGCCTTGGCCTCGCCGCCAGAATTACTGCCGTTCTGCCCCCTGAAGAATCCCTGCCGGCCGTCGGGCAGGGCGCCCTGGGCATAGAGTGCCGGGATGGCCGCCCCGAGTTGGTGGAGCTCCTCGCCCCCCTCAACCATCCTGCCACCGAGGCTTGCGTGAAAGCGGAGCGGGCCTTCAGCCGCGCGTTGAACGGCAGCTGCCAAGTCCCCCTCGGGGGGTTCGCTGAAATCCACGACGGCCTCCTCAAGCTGCGCGGTTTCGTCGCCTCTCTCGACGGCTCACGGATGATTCGCGACGAAATCGCCGGCGCCCCTGCCCAGGCCGAAGAGCTGGGTAGCCGCCTGGCCGAGAGGCTGATTGCCTCCGGCGCGGCGGAAATTCTGGCGGAGCTCGCCTGATTTGGCGGTATGGCAAATCAACCCCTTGCAGGCATCGGCATCTTGGTCACCCGGCCCAAAGAACAGGCCGGGCACCTATCTCAATTGATTGAAGACGCGGGGGGAAGGGCTATCCTTTTCCCTGCCCTGGAAATACAGCCGGTGGCTGAAACCGCCGCCCTGACGGAATTGATCGACCGGCTGGAAGAATTCGACTGGGCCATCTTCGTCAGCCCGACGGCCGTGGACAAAGCCATGAACCTCATCCGTTCAAGGCGCGCGTTGCCCCCCGGCCTGAAAATTGCCGCCGTCGGCAAGGGCAGTGCCCGCGCATTGAAACAATTCGGGATCCAGGACGTTCTCGCCCCGCGCCACGGCTCGGATAGCGCCGCCCTGTTGCAAGAACCCCTGCTGGAGCACGTCGGCCGACAGAAAATCGTCATTTTCCGCGGCGAAGGCGGCCGGGAGGAACTCGGTGAAACCCTGAGAGCGCGGGGCGCTGAAGTTTCCCTTGGCGAATGCTACCGCCGAACCTGCCCGGACGCCAACGTGACCCCGCTGCTGCAAAGCTGGGCCCGGGGGGAAATCGACGCCGTTACCGTTACCAGCCGGGAAGCCCTGCACAACCTGTTTGATTTGTTGGGCAAGCTTGGGCAACAATGGCTGAAATCCACGCCCCTGTTCACCATCCACGCAAGGATCGGCGCGGCGGCGAAGGAGCTCGGCATCTCGCAGGTGCACGTGACGGAAACAGGTGACGCGGGCCTAGTAAACAGCCTAATCCTTTGGTTCGAAACCGGAAAAAATCATGAATAGTGCGCAGGAACAACCACAAGCTCCCGCTACTGAAACACCGCCCCCAGCGGCGCCGCCCCCCTCCGCGCCCCTGGGAAGAGGTTTTAATGCCGGTCTGGTGGTCGCGGTTGCCGCTTTGGCCGTTTCGGGTTGGGTCTGGCTGGATAGCCGCCAGACGCTGCATTCCATGCAGGAAGAGATGGCCAAGCACCTGAGCGAAATGGACAACCGCAACAAGGAGGGGCGCATTCTGGCCGGCCAAGCCCAGGAAGGCACCCGGGAAGCCCTGGTAAAGCTCGGCGTATTGGAAAGCAAGGTTGCCGACTCTCAAAGCCAGCAGATTGCCCTGGAAGCGCTATATCAGGAAATGTCCCGCAGCAGGGATGAGTGGGCCCTAGCCGAAGTTGAACAAACTCTGCTCACCGCCAGCGAGCAGCTACAATTGGCCGGGAACGTAAAAGCGGCCCTCATCGCCCTCCAGACGGCCGATAGCCGCTTGGCCCGTCTGGACCGGCCCCAGCTGCTACCCGTCCGCAAAGCCATTGCCCAGGATATTCAACGCCTGCAGGCCGTGCCTTTTGTCGACGTTCCGGGCATCAGCCTCCGCCTCGACAACCTGGCCGCCTCGATCAACGACCTTCCATTGGCGCTGGATCATATCCCCAGCCCCCCGGCGGCAAGCGCGCCGAAGAATGCCGCTCCGGAAGGCTTTTTGGCCAAAATCGCGCGAGAAGCCCGGGAGGATTTTTTCCATCTGGTGCGCATCCAGCGGATGGAAAATCCCGCCGCGCCGTTGCTCAGTCCCTCCCAAGCAATCTATTTGCGCGAAAACCTCCGCCTGCGCTTGCTTTCCGCCCGTCTTGCCCTGCTTCAGCATGACGAGTCGAGCTATCGGAGCGACCTGCGCGCCGTGGAAAGCGCGCTTAACCGTTATTTCGACACCAAAGCGAAAGCCACCCGTACCGCCCTGGAGAGCCTCAAGCAGCTCAGCGCCACGTCGGTCACCGTGGCGCTGCCCGATCTCTCCGCCAGTCTCAGCGCGGTCCGCTCGCAAAAAGCGGCGAGGGGAGGAGGCCGGTGAGGATACTGTTCTGGATACTGGCTGGCCTATCCCTGGCCGTTGGCCTGACGCTGGCCGCCAAGTACAACACGGGCATGGTTCTCTTGGCTTTGCCGCCCTATCGGGCTGAGCTATCCCTCAACCTGTTTCTGTTGCTGTCCCTCGGCTTGTTTTTGCTGCTGTATGGCGCAGTCCGACTGGCCTACCACATGGTCACGCTGCCGGCCTATGTGCGCAAGTTCAAGGAATCCCGCCGCCAGAAGCGGGCGCGCGAGTCTTTCGAAGACGCACTGACGGCTTTCTTCGAGGGCCGCTTCGCCATGGCCGAGAAAAATGCCGCTTCTGCCTACGCCCAGGGAGAACTGCCGGTCATCAGCGCAATCCTGGCTGCCCGCGCCGCCCATGAGCAGCACAACTTCGACCGTCGGGACGCCTATCTTGCCCAGGCCGAACGGCAGGAGGAGGGGCAGCAGACCATTACCCGCCTCATCACCCAAGCAGAACTGTTGCTGGACGAACGCCGGCCGCAATCCGCCCTGACCGTCCTGCGGGAACTGGAAAAACTGGGGCGCAAGCATTCTCATGTGCTGCGCCTCGAGCTGAAAATCCAGCAGCAGGCCAAGAACTGGGATCAGGTCCCTCCCTTGGTGAACCAATTGGTAAAACGCGATGCGCTGGATTCCGGGCAAGCCGAGCAATTGCTGGTAAACGCTTACAGTGAATCCCTCAAACGCAAAGCCCATGAAGGCCATGTGTTGCGGGAGTTTTGGAGCAAAATCCCGGGCGATTACCGCCTGAACAGCAAGGTGGCCCTGCAGGGCGCCCGCGCGTTTGTGATCGCGGGTGACCACCAAACCGCCTTCGAGATCGTCATCAAGAGCCTGGAAACCAAATGGGATACGGATCTGGCCCACATCTACGGCACCTGTTTCGCCAAGGACGTGTTGAAACAGATTGAGCGCGCTGAGAACTGGCTGCAGGAACACCCCAAAGACGCGGCGTTGCTGCTTTCCCTGGCCCGTCTGTGCGCCAAGCAGGAATTGTGGGGCAAGGCCCGCAGTTTCCTGGAAGCAAGCCTGGCCGTGGACCCCAGCGCTGAATCCCATTTGCTGATGGCCCAACTCTTGGAAAAACTCCACAAGCCGGAAGAAGCTTGCCAGCACTACCGGCAAAGCCTGGAGCTTTGCCGGCAGGAAACTTGAGCGGCTACTTTTTGGCCGCGACGTAGAAGGCGTCGGAAAAGAACTGGTCTTCCGGCAAGGAACGCTCCGCGATGAAGCTGCTGTGCGCCACCTCTACCATGGCGGGGGCGCCGCAGGCATAGACCTGGTAGTCGCTAAGGTCGGCAAAATCGTCCATGACCGCCTGGTGGACCAAACCGGTACGTCCGCTCCAGTTATCTTCCGGCCGCGGCTCGGACAGGACCGGCACAAATCGGAAATTGGGCCTTTCTTTTTCCCAGGACTCCGGCAATTCAGCCATGTAAATATCCTTGCGGCTGCGGGCCCCCCAGTAAAGCACCATTTCCCGCTTCGAGCCGTGATGGAATGCATGTTCCACCATGGCCTTAATCGGGGCAAAACCGGTACCGCTGGCCAGCAGGATGATGGGCTTGTCACTGTCCTCCTGCAGGAAAAAGCTCCCGAGGGGGCCCTCGAAGCGCAGGATGTCTTTTTCGTGCATCGCCGTGAAAACATATTCGGTAAAGACCCCGCCGGGAAGGTGGCGCACATGAAGCTGAAGGTAAGCGTCGTCATGAGGCGCATTGGCAAGGGAAAAACTGCGGCGCTTGCCGTCCTTCATCAGAATGTCGATATATTGCCCGGCGAGAAACTGCAGGCGTTCGTTGGCCGGCAATTTCAAGTACAGAACCGCCACATCATCCGCGGGACGCTCGATTTTTTCCACCCGGCAAGGCATGGTTCGCACCTGGATGTCCTTGGCGGCACCGATTTCTTTCGCCTCGATGACCAAGTCTGACTGGGCCCGGGCACAGCAAAACAAGGCCAAGCCTTGCCTTTTTTCTTCATCACTGAGGGCGTGGGGCTGGTAATCACCGTAATCCAGGCTGCCTTCCAGCACCTTGCCTTTGCAGGCCCCGCAAGCGCCGTTGCGGCAGCCGTAGGGAAATGCGAAACCCTCCCGCAGCGCAGCGTCTAAAAGGGTTTCGTCTTGGTTGACATGGAAAGTATGATTGCTGGGTTTAATGGTTACGGTGTGGCTCATAAGCTTCTTTCTCTGCCTTGTTTTAGGTCTAAACTTTTCCCATGAAACGTATATTGATAGTCGGCAGCGGTGATATCGCCAAGCGGGCAGCACCACTACTGTGCGAAAAGGGTTTCCATTTGTTCGCCTTGACCAGGGACCCCGCCCACGCCGTAGAGCTCCGCGCTATGGGCATCAAACCGGTAATTGGCGATTTGGATGATTGGCGCAGCCTTAACCGAATCAAAGGGCTTGCCCAATGGGTACTTCATTTCGCCCCTCCCCCCAAGGAAGGTGAAACGGACCCGCGAACCCGTAGGTTGCTGGCCGTTTTGGGCAAAAGCTTACCACAGCGCTTGGTTTATATCAGCACTAGCGGCGTTTACGGTAACTGCCAGGGAGAAGAGGTCCTTGAGACGCGGCCCGTGCAGCCCCATACCGCCCGCGCCAAGAGACGGCGGGATGCCGAGGTCGGCTTACGCGCGTGGGCACGGCGTAATGGTGTCCACCTGAGCATTCTTCGCGTTGCCGGCATATACGCAAGGGAACGCCTTCCTCTGGAGCGCCTGCGCAAACAATTGCCGGTATTGATGGAGGACCAGGACAGTTTCGTGAATCATATCCATGCCGACGATTTGGCCCGCATCGCCTGTCTTTCCCTTTTTCGCGCTCGCACGGGGCGGGTTTACAATGTGGCGGACAATCAGCCCATGAAAATGGGAACATGGTTCGATTTTCTTGCCGAGCGTTTTGCTCTTCCCAAGCCGCCCCGTATTCCCAGGTCAGAGGCCTCTCGGCATTTGCCCGAAAGCTTGCTGTCTTTTGTCGATGAATCGCGGCGCCTTGTTAATTCGCGCCTTAAACGGGAACTCCGTTTTCGTTTCCGCTACTCCAGCCCCGAGGAGGCCTTGGGTTAGAGGGATTTTTCGAATTGCTTCACCAGCAACTGCAGTTCAGTGGCCGTGCGTGCCAGGATATTGACGGTCACCTGTTCCAGGCCCTTGATGCTTAGGGAGTTGTTTTGGGCCAGGCCGGCAATTTCTTCGGTCCCCTTGGCGGCGTGAGCCGTCGCCAGGGATTGTTGCCCGATCATCTCGGCGATCTGGCTCGCCATATCATGGGTCCGGTGTGTGGCCGCCAGGATTTCCGCCAAGCTGGCACTGCTTTCTTCTATAAGCCGGGTACCGTCTTCCACTTCGTGGGCTACCGTGTCCATGCTATTAATGGCCATATTCGTGGTTTCCTGAATTTGCGTTATGGTCACTGAAATATCCGCGGTGCTGAGTGATGTGCGCTCTGCCAGCTTGCGAACCTCATCCGCAACCACTGCGAATCCACGGCCCTGCTCACCAGCCCGTGCAGCCTCAATAGAGGCATTCAAGGCCAGCAAATTTGTCTGGTCGGCAATTTCCTTGATTACCTCAGTTATTGTGCCTATCTTGCGAATAGCTTCGCCCAGGTCCTGGATTGTCTGGCGTGATTCCGTGACCCGTTGCACCGCTCGCAAGGAAGACTCCCGGCTTTTTTCCATGCGTTTGTCGCCTTCTTGCACCAACGCTTGAGTGTGCGTGGCGGCCTCGACCGTTTCCGCCGTATTGGCGGATATGTTGGCAATGGATTCCTTCATTTGGTCCATGGCCGTACTGGCCTGCTGCGCGCTCTCGGCCTGGGATTCACTGCGCTGCATGACCTCGTGCATCTCGGTTTTCAACCATGCCGAAATATCCTCCATGGTTTTTGCCGAATACAGGACATCGGCAATTATGGCCCGCGTATTGATCCGCATCGATTCCAGTGCCGTCAGTAACCGCCCGAACTCACCCCCTGCCGCCGTGTCTACTCGCGCGTTGAAATTTCCTTCCGCAAGCATTTCCAGGGCATCGACCGCCGTGCTCATAATTCTGCCGACCCGATTCTTGAGCCATATTACTGATATCAGCGCCACCAGGCCGGCCGTGAGAATCAGGCCGCCAACCGGTGCAATGGCTGCCGTCCCCCTCTGCACGCCGACCATTACTGCCGCCGTTAGAAGTGCAAAAACAAAGGCCATTCCTAATGCCAGGAGACTTCCGAAACCAAGACCTTTTGTTGTGCTGCTGGGGGTTGCCGGGATGGAGGCCTTACCTTCACGGACAGCCTTATAAAGTTGTTCCGCTCCTGCCACCTGCTCCCGCATCGGTTCGTTTCTCACGGACATATAGCCGACAATCTGCCCCTTTTCTTTTATCGGCGTGACGTAGGCTTCAACCCAATAGTAATCCCCGTTTTTACAGCGGTTTTTCACAATGCCGCGCCAAGGGTCCCCCCTTTTCAAGGTATGCCACAGATCAGCAAAAGCCTCGGGAGGCATATCCGGGTGGCGCACCAAGTTGTGATTCTTGCCGATCAATTCTTCCCGACTATAACCGCTTATATCGACAAAAGCCTGATTGGCATAGGTAATTATGCCCTTGAGATCAGTTTTGCTGACAATGGGTTGTCCTGGATTGAGGCGATGTTCCACCTCGGTGACGGGCAGGTTGATCTTCATGGATTCTCTCGAATTAGATAATGGGCATGCCTGGAAGGAATTTATTTTAACTTAACTGCTTCTTGGCAATAAAAAAACCCCCGCACCAGCAGGCGAGGGGGTTTGGGGTTTCTGAAGGTTTTTCAGGTATACAAGTCCTGGCCGTAAGCCGACTCCGTCAATTTAGCCTGGGCGGCAGCCAAGCGGGCAATGGGAACCCGCGGCGCAGAGCAGGATACATAGCTCAAGTTGATATGGTGGCAGAACCGAATCGAAGCGGGGTGCCCTCCTTGCTCGCCGCAAATTCCCACTTTGAGGTCAGGGCGTGATTCCCGTCCCCATGTAACCGCCATTTCCATAAGCCTGCCGACACCTTTAACGTCAAGGGTTTCGAAGGGGTTGTCCTTGAGAATTCCCATTTCGTTATACAGCGGCAGAAACTTGTTTTCCGCATCTTCCCTGCTGAAGGAAAATGTCGCCTGCGTCAGATCATTAGTTCCAAAGGAGAAAAACTCCGCAATTTCGGCCAGCCGCCCTGCGCGCATACATGCCCGCACGACCTCGATCATCGAGCCGAACTTAAACGGGACTTTAACCCCATATTTCTTTTCCACATCAGGCAAAATTTCGTCTACCAAGGCCTTGACCCGCTTTAGCTCCTCGGCTGTGCATACTTGTGGAACCATGATTTCCGGGTGGACTTCGATCTTTTCTTTAACACACTCGGCAGCAGCCTCCAAGATAGCCCGGATTTGCATAGCGTAAATTTCCGGGTAGGTAATACCGAGCCGGACGCCACGATGGCCCAGCATGGGATTTACTTCCGTGAGTTGCTTAACTTTTTTCAGCATCGCCTCTTTTTTTGTCAGCAGCGTATTTTCCGGGCGTTCTTTATATTGGTTCAGGTGCGCCAGTAGCTTTTCCAGGGAGCTGATGTCTTGTTTATGCGTCTCTGCACCAAGTAGGCGCAACGTTTCGGGTAGCTCTTCTACGCTTCTTACGTCCGACTTCAGCCGGCGCAAATGAGAAATTTCGAATTCCAGCTGTTCTGCCGTTGGCAGGAATTCGTGGATAGGGGGGTCTAGGAGACGTACGGTTACGGGTAAACCGGCCATCGCTTGAAAAATTCCCTTGAAGTCACCACGCTGGATCGGGAGCAGCTTATCCAAGGCTGCTATGCGCGCTTCTTTGCTTTCGGCCAGGATCATGTCCTGCACAATAGGCAGGCGGTCCGTATCGTTGAACATCCGTTCGGTACGGCACAAGCCGATTCCCATGGCGCCAAACTTTCTCGCTCTTGCGGCGTCCCTTGGGGTGTCTGCATTTGCCATGACCTTCAGTCGAGACTTTTCATCGGCCCAATCCAGGATTGTCGTCAGTTCAGCAAAAAACTCCGACTCTACCGTTGGAATTTCTCCGGCATAGACATTGCCGGTACTGCCATCGATGGTTATCACATCGCCTTCATGAAGTACCGTATCTCCAACCGTTGCCTTTTTTTCCCGTACATCGATTGCTATTTTTTCGCAGCCTGAAACACAAGGTTTCCCCATCCCCCGTGCTACCACGGCAGCATGAGAAGTTTTCCCGCCTCTGCTGGTCAATATCCCCTGTGCAGCGAAGAACCCATGGATATCTTCGGGTTTGGTTTCTTCTCTTACCAGAATGATTTTTTCACCTAATTTGCCCCGCACCTCTGCCGTGTCCGCATCGAATACAATTTTCCCCGATGCTGCCCCGGGCGACGCCGGCAACCCTACGGCTAAGGAATTGGCCTTGAAATTAGGGGACAGCATCGGCACCAATAGCTGCTCAAGCATAGACGGATGAATACGGGTAAGAGCCTGCTCTTTCGTGATCAGTCCTTCATTGAACATCTCTACGGAGGTTATCACCATGGCGCGGGCATTCATTTTTCCGTTCCGCGTTTGTAGGCAGTAGAGACGGCCTTTTTCTATGGTAAATTCGAAATCCTGCACTTCCTTGTAGTGGGATTCGAGCTTGTTGCGTAAATCTACGAGTTGCCGGTAAATTTCCGGCATTTCCTTCTCCATTTCTGCGATGGGTTTGGGAGTTCGAATGCCGGCGACAACATCTTCCCCTTGGGCATTGACGAGATATTCACCAAAAATCAGGTTTTCACCGGTTCCCGGGTTTCGAGTAAAACCTACGCCAGTGGCCGAATCATTGCCCATGTTTCCAAAAACCATCGTACAGATATTGACCGCCGTACCATTGGCCATATCCTTCGTGATTTTGAATTGTTTTCGGTAGTCGACTGCCCGCTTACCCATCCACGAACGGAATACCGCCATGACCGCAATTTCCAGTTGTTCATAAGGATCTTGCGGGAAAGGTTTTCCTGTTTCTTTTTTAACTATTTCAAGATAAGCCTGGGACAGTTCTTTCAGATTTTCTGACGACAAATCAATATCTTGTTGTGCTCCGTATTTCAGCTTTATTTGGTTCATCTTCTCGTCGAACAACTCGTCCGAGATGCCTAGTGCGATTTTCCCGTACAGTTGGATAAACCGGCGATATGCATCGTAGGCAAACCGCTCATTCTTCGTTTGGCTTATTAGCCCAACGAGGGATTTTTCATTTAAACCCAGGTTAAGAATCGTATCCATCATGCCAGGCATCGACATAGCCGAGCCGGAGCGCACTGAGACTAGTAGCGGATTTTCACCGCTACCGAATCCTTTTCCGGTCTTTTTCTCCAACCCTTCCAAATGGGTTTTTATCTCGACCATTAACCCTTCGGGCAATTTATTGCCTTCTAGATAGGCCAAGCATGCTTCGGTGGTAATGGTAAATCCGGGAGGTACATTAAGGCCGATTTGGGTCATTTCGCATAAATTCGCGCCCTTACCGCCCAACAGCATCTTATTTTTACCGTCGCCCTCTTCAAAGTCATAGACGAATTTTTTGGTAGTCATTCTTTGTAACCTCCAGGATTATTAAATCGACCTAACCTGCAAATCTTCTTGTGTGTCGCCATATCTTGGCACGTGAACTTTTCAATTCTAGTACAAGGGCTGAATTATCCTAGGGCAGGATGCGGTGGTCACGGTAGCTTGGACAGCCACCGGGGAGGAATAAGCTAAAGCCTGAACCGGAGAGATGGTTTTGACTTTCCCGGATTTTATCCTGACCGAATCGAGCGCTGTGGAGCTTGTGGGCAGCCGCCGACCTGTGGGCAAGCGGTGGGCAACGCGCAGCGTTGTCCATGGCTTGTCCATAGGGGACCGCGCTTGCGCGGTCAGGCGGGAACCGGCAAAGCCGGCTGTCCACAAATCCTCAGTGCCTCCTTGCATCTCACGCCGCCAGCCTTTGCGTCCCCGACAGCGCACCGAAATAGACCTCGTCCGGCGTCTGCCACGCCAACGATTGATGCGGTCGCAGGCGGTTGTACCAGTCGAAGCACGTAGCAAGGCTCGCCCTTTGTTCGGCGCCCGTGTCGCAGGGACGCAGATAGACCCATTCGTGCTTGATGGTCCACCACAGACGTTCGACGAAGATGTTGTCATGGCATCGGCCGCGCCCGTCCATGCTGATCCGGATGCCATGTTCCTTGAGCACGCCGGTGAATTCGGCGCTGGTGAATTGGCTGCCTTGGTCGGTGTTGAAGATTTCCGGTGTGCCGTAGCGCGCGATGGCCTCCTTGAGCGCCGCTGTGCAGAAGTCGCTGGTGAGCGTGTTCGACAATCGCCAGTTCAGTACCTTCCGCGTGGCCCAGTCCATGATCGCGCACAGGTAGAGGAAGCCTTGGCGCATCCTGATGTAGGTGATGTCGGTGGCCCAGACCTGGTTCGGCTGCGTGATCTCCATGCCCCGCAGCAGGTAGGGATAGACCTTGTGCTCCGGGTGGGGCTTGCTGGTGTCGGGCTTGGGGCCGACCGCCCACAGGCCGAGTTTCCTCATCAGCCGGCGGATGCGACGCCGGCCGACCAGAATGCCTTCGCGTTTGAGCATGGCTTGCAGGCGGCGGCTGCCGTACATCGGATTCTCGGTGAAGAGTTCGTCCAGCCGCTTGAGCAGATCGAGCTCCTCTTGCGACGCCGGCTTGGGCCGGTAATAGACGCTGCTGCGGGAGATGCCCAGCAGCTTCGCTTGCCGGGATACGGACAGCGCGCTCCCCGGGGCAATCATCGCGCGCCTTTCAGCAGGCGGGCAATGGCGGGCTGTCCGGCCAAGAAAACGCAGTTTCGGCGTAGGCTAACCTGCGCCAGCAGGTTAAGGCGCGAAGCGCCGGCCGCAGCCAAATCCCGTTCGACCTGCAACTGCCCGATCTTGCGATGCAAGTGGTCGATGATTTTCTGCGGGTCTTCCGTCTTCTTGATGCCCCGCTCGAAGAGCTCCTTGGCATTCTTGACCAGTTCCTGCTTCCAGGCGCTGATCATCGTCGGATGCACCCCGAACTCCGAGGCCAGCTCCGCCAGGGTCTTGTCCCCCGACAGGACCGCCATCGCTACTTGCGCCTTGAATTCCGCACTGTGTTGCTTGCGTTTCGCTCCCATGCTTCACGTTCCTTTCAACCGGTCGGCTTTAGCTTATCCGACTGTCCAAAAAAACGTGACCGCCGCAGGAATTGGTAGTGATTTACTGACCTACTCTGTACTTTATGCAGAAGAGCTTGGTTTTCGTATTGCCATATTCCATTAAGTGACTGCCTAAGGCAGATCGGAGTATCTTTTCATTCGGATTTGGACTGAATTGAGTGTTTTTATGCTGCAGAATGCGCTGCCTTGCTTCCACCAACGGTGTGTTGAAAATCACCCCTACGAAATTGACCTGGTCCGCCCCAGTACTGACGAATATTTGGTCGACTTCCATGCCAAACAGTAATACTCCGTCTGGTTTATACCAATAAGCTCCTCCTTCGGTCTTTGTCGGCTTATTGAAATAGGTGGTCAAGTAATCTTGAAAGAAGAGCGGATTTATTTCATCTTGGCAGAGAAGCGCATTTCCTATGACAGGCTCAAAGGTTGATGGTGTTGCTTGGGTTAGTGGAGTTACCAGCACGGTTAAAAGTGCCAATAGTAGATTGCAGAACCCTAAAGTGGACTCTCGCACTATGGTCCCTCTTGACGAACGTTCCCAATAAGGGTTTAATGGCGACCTTTGTTTAACGGTGTTTCGAAAGAACCCGTCGTCTTTTTGGCCAAGTAGCTCAGTTGGTAGAGCAGAGGACTGAAAATCCTTGTGTCGGTGGTTCGATTCCGCCCTTGGCCACCAAATCTTCAAGGACAAATCGGCACAAAGTGTTATCGCCTTGTGCCGATTTGTTTTTTACACGTCGATATTGCTGGCAATCAGTGCATTGGCCTCGATAAATGCTCGACGAGGCTCAACCTGGTCACCCATTAGCGTAGTGAAAATTTCATCTGCAGCTATGCCATCCTCGATCTGAACCTTAAGAAGCCGGCGTACATTCGGGTCCATGGTAGTTTCCCACAACTGTTCAGGATTCATCTCTCCCAAGCCTTTATAGCGCTGGATTCCCATACCCTTCTTCGCTTCTTCCAGTAACCACGCCAATGCCTCACCGAACTCGCGGACGGACCGAGAATTATTACCACGCTTAACCGACGCTTCATCGCCAATCAATCCACTCAATAGCTGAGCCGTTTTTTGTAGTTGGCGATAATCGCCACTATCAAGGAAATCCTGAGTTATATGGCTTATCTGAACGTTCCCATGATGCCGCTTCCGTATTTCCAAGCGATAATTCTCGTTGACTTCGTCGTATACGGCTTCTACTTCGAATTCCGGATCGGACACTAGGTCTGATATAGATTTGGCACTCATCGTTGCCTCTTCAGCTGAACCGAGGCTTATCGACGGCATCTTCAGCATTGCGTACAGCGCCTTCTCGTGGATGACTCGGCTTAACCTTTCGATGACCGATTCAGCCAATATATATTCTCGGGCTATTTCCCCCAGTATTTGTGCACTCAATGGCGCCGCACCTTTTGACGTTACCAATTCTGCTTCGTTTAGGGCCAACTCCAACAAGTATTGCTTCAATTCATGATCGTCTTTCAGGTAACGTTCCTGCTTCCCGTGCTTGACCTTATACAAAGGAGGTTGGGCAATATAAATATTTCCATTCTCAACCAGTTCGGGCATTTGACGATAAAAGAAGGTCAACAGAAGCGTACGAATATGCGAGCCGTCCACATCGGCGTCGGTCATGATAATGACCCGGTGATAACGCAGTTTCTCTATATTGTATTCGTCTTTGCCTATCCCCGTACCCAGGGCTGTAATCAATGTGGCTATTTCCTGTGAAGAAATAAGTTTATCGAAACGAGCTTTTTCCACATTGAGAATCTTCCCTTTCAAAGGAAGAATGGCTTGGAATTTTCTGTCGCGACCTTGCTTCGCAGAGCCACCTGCGGAATCACCCTCTACCAAATAAAGTTCTGAAAGAGCAGGGTCTTTTTCTTGGCAATCTGCCAATTTTCCCGGTAACCCCATTCCATCTAGGACACCCTTTCTCCGCGTCATTTCACGTGCTTTTCGGGCTGCTTCCCTCGCCCGGGCAGCATCCACAATCTTTCCAACAATAATTTTTGCATCGTTGGGTTTTTCAAGGAGAAAATCACCCAAAGCACTTGCAACGATTTCTTCCACTATGGGCCGCACTTCAGAAGAAACCAATTTGTCCTTAGTCTGCGATGAAAATTTCGGGTCTGGCACCTTTACGGAAAGCACTACCGTTAGCCCTTCCCGCATATCGTCACCCGAAGTGGTCACTTTGTTTTTTTTCGCTAATTCGTTATTTTCTATGTACTGATTTAGCGTTCTTGTCAGCGCAGCTCTAAAACCTGTTAGATGTGTTCCACCATCCTTTTGTGGAATGTTATTAGTGAAGCACTGGACGAGTTCCTGGTAAGAATCATTCCACTGCATCGACGCTTCAACAGTGATACCCTCTTTTTCTCCCTTTACGTAAAAAATATTAGGGTGAATTGAAGTTTTATTGCGATTTAAGTATTCGACGAATCCTAGCACCCCCCCGGCGAAGGAGAAATTTTCTTCTTTTCCAGTTCTTTGGTCGCTAAGAACAATGTTTACCCCATCGTTGAGAAACGAAAGTTCTCTTAGTCTTTTTGCCAAAATATCGTAGTGGAACTCGATGTTGCCGAATATATCCGCACTTGGATAAAAGTGAACTTCTGTCCCTTTGCGCTCTGTCTGTCCAACTACTTTCAATGGTTCAACTGCTTCACCTCTGCGAAACTCCATAAAATGGACTTCACCATTTCGGCGTATTGTCAATTTAAGCCAGTCAGAAAGCGCGTTTACTACAGAAACGCCAACTCCATGTAATCCGCCAGAAATCTTGTACGAATTATCGTCAAATTTTCCACCGGCATGCAGAACCGTCATGATTACTTCCGCTGCCGAACGTCCTTCTTCTTCATGAATGTCCGTCGGAATTCCTCGTCCGTTATCGGTAACGCTGATCGAGTTATCAGTATGAATAGTCACTCGTATTTCGTTGCAATAGCCTGCCAATGCTTCGTCAATGGCATTATCAACGACTTCAAATACCATATGGTGTAAGCCGGTACCATCGCTAGTGTCGCCAATATACATCCCAGGACGCTTGCGTACCGCATCCAACCCCTTAAGAACTTTAATACTACTGGAATCGTATTCTGACATTCTGTTTTATCTCTTATGGTTTCACGTGAAACAATTAAATTCGCATGGGCATAACGACATATTTGAAGTCGTCATTACCTGGAATGGTGATTAATCCGCTACTGTTGGCATCATTGAAACTGCACATTACTTTTTCAACAACCAGATTGTTTAGTACGTCCAGCAAATAAGTAACATTGAACCCAATATCTAGAGGGTCTCCCGAATAATCGATTTCGATCTCCTCTTGGGCCTCTTCCTGTTCACTGTTGTTACATATTATCCGCAAACTATTCTGGGTAAGAACTAAGCGAACTCCACGGAATTTCTCATTGGAAAGAATGGCCGCACGTTGCAAAGCTTGAAGTAGCGCCAACCGGTCTACAATAAATTCGTTGGGGTGAGAAACTGGAACAACCTTGTTGTAATCGGGAAACTTACCATCCACAACTTTAGAAATTAAGACAATCTGGTCAAAGGAGAATTTAACCTGATTATTAGCGAATTCGATGTTAAGTAACTCTTCGGAATCCGTTAATAACTTAAATAATTCAACAACCGTCTTTCTCGGGAGAATAATTTCGGTCGACTCAATACCTGTTTCCAACGGCATGCTTGCCATTGCTAAGCGATGTCCATCCGTAGCAACAACTTTTATTCCTGTTCCATTAACTACCAATAGAAGACCATTGAGATAATATCGAATATCTTGTTGGGCCATAGAATACATGACCCCGTGGATCAAACTTTTGAAGGTTCCCTGCGGAATTTTGATCGAATCTGTCGAATCGCTTTGCGACGAAAATTTAGGAAAATCCTCTGGGGGTAGCGTTTGCAAGTTAAATTTGCTTTTTCCCGCCTTTATATTGAGTCGGTGATCCTGGATTTTTTCAATTTCTATGTCAGTACCTTCCGGCAAGGAACGACAGATGTCCTGCATTTTTTTCGCAGAAGCTGTGATGGAAAAATCACCTTCAGATTCGTAAAAAATATCTGAAGTAATTTGGATTTCTAAGTCAGTAGCGATAAATGAAAGCTTATTATCTATCTTAGAAATTAAGACGTTGGAAAGAATGGGTAGGGTATGCCTTTTTTCAACGATACCTGTTACGGCTAATAGGGGCTTAAGAAATATTTCCCTTTCTATTCTAATAAGATTCATATGTATTCCTTGATAACAATAATAAGAGTTTGGCGTATCCGTGGATTAATAAATTTTTTTATTTATTTACATTAAGTTAATGTTGTGAATATTTGGTGCAGATTTATTGTTAGTGATCTGTGTACAAATTGTTGTTAATTTTTTGAGTGTGTACAAAATCATCACTTGTTCAATATTTGTCCACAGTATTTCAACTTCTTAATACCTGCAAAAGAACGTTGAAGTCTTTATTGATAGATGGATCGGAAGACTTTAATTCATTAATTTTTCGGCAAGCATGGAGTACCGTTGTATGGTCTCTTCCACCAAAAGCTTCACCTATATTAGGTAGGCTAAGTTCTGTAAGTTCCTTTGCTAAAGCCATGGCAATTTGCCTAGGTCTGGCAATGGTGCGGGTGCGTTTAGGTGAATAGAGGTCAGAAACTTTGATTTTGTAATAATCTGCTACCGTTTTCTGGATATTCTCGATTGATATTTGCCTATTTTGAACTGCGAGAAGGTCTTTTAATGCGTCTTTTGCTACGTTAAGGGAGATTGAAAGGTTATGAAATTTTGAATAGGCCATGACACGTTTTAAGGCACCTTCTAATTCCCTGACGTTCGAGCGAATTTGCTTGGCGATAAAAAAAGCCACTTCTTCATTGAGCGGGACTTTTTCCATCTCTGCTTTTTTCAGAAGAATGGCAACCCGCATCTCCAACTCAGGCGGCTCAATCGCAACAGTTAAGCCCCAACCGAATCTGGAAATGAGTCGGTCTTCTATGCCATCGATTTCTTTAGGGTACGTATCACAGGTTATAACAACTTGTTTTTTATCTTCAATTAGTGCATTGAAGGCATAAAAAAACTCTTCCTGGGTTCGGGATTTTCCACTTATAAATTGAATATCATCGATCAACAAGAGATCCAAGGAATGATAGTAGCGCTTGAAGTCATCAAAGGATTTGTGTTGATAAGCCTTTACAACGTCCGAGACATAACGCTCTGCATGAATGTAACTAATTTTTGCATTGTTATTCAGTTCTCTCATTCTATTACCAATTGCTTGAATAAGATGGGTTTTACCCAATCCAACGCCGCCATATATGAATAATGGGTTGTAGGCATGGCCTGGATTTTCAGCCACCTGGATTGCAGCGGCCCGAGCCAATTGATTCGCTTTACCCGTTACAAAACCGTCGAAAGAAAAATTACTATTTAATCGCGACGTATCATTTTGAATAAGTTTTGTTTTAACCTTTTTTGCGTCCGAGTCGGCCTGATTAGGTGTAGCCGTCAAATTCTTCGAAGCGGATGCGGGAGCAAGGGAGAAAATTAATTCTACGGGGCGAGAAAAATGCTCCACGGCCAACTCGGTAATTTGTTGACTAAATTTATCTTTAACCCATTGAAGGACAAAACGATTTGGAGCATTTATACGAATTTCGTCTTCCTGGATTTCCACAGCTAAGGGCTTGATCCAAGTATTGAACTGTTGTTCTGTAAGTTGTTGTTTTAACTTATCAAGACAAACGGACCAGAAGTTTTTCATTAAAAAAATATGTTCAAAAAAACAGAAGTAAAGGAAGGATGCGCGAAGAATCTGCAAGCCCTCTATTCTAGTCACTATGAGTCAAGTTATCCACAGGATTGCGAGAGTAAATTGACATTGACAATCTACCAGGTTTACGGGTCTAATATGCGGTTTTAGTATCAGAAAATTTTCTTAAAGAGGTAAAAATGAAACGTACTTACCAACCTTCTGTGGTCCGTAGGAAACGGACGCACGGTTTTCTGGTTAGGATGAAAACCCGCGGTGGTCGCGCTGTGATCCGTGCACGTCGTGCAAAGGGTAGGGCTAGGTTAGCTGTTTGATTGGGCGGCGTGGTCTTATCCAAGAGCTTTCCAAAAGGAAAGCGCCTTTTGAAAACGGATGATTTTTCATCCGTTTTTCATTTCAAATGCGGAGAAAAAGCCGCATCCTTTAGAGTACTGGCACGCCCTAATGGGCTAAGCGTAAGCCGTTTAGGAATTATCGTCCCAAAAAAACTTGTCCCTTTATCTGTCAATCGTAATCTCATCAAGCGACTGATAAGAGAAGAATTTCGCCACCAACAGCATCGGCTAAGTGGATTGGATATTATTGTTCAAGCGCATTCACCTGGGGCAGTCCAAGAAAAATCTAGAACTGTCGAAGAATTGAGAATGCTCATGGAGAGAGTTCGACGATGTCTCGGCTCCTTATAACGCTGATTAAGGCGTATCAGTATATAATCAGCCCGATTATCGGCCCTAGCTGTCGTTTCACTCCCACGTGTTCGCAATACACTGTTGAGGCTATACAGAAGTACGGCGTATTTAAGGGCTTTTGGATGGGAGCAAAACGTATTTCGCGTTGTCATCCTTGGAACGAGGGTGGGTACGACCCCTTGCCTTAAGCAAATTGAGCCATTATGGACACCCAAAAAATAATACTCTTTGTAGTCTTGTCTTTTTCCATCCTGATGCTGTGGGAATCTTGGGATAAAAACCAGCATCCCCAACCAGCGCTTATTGCTAATGCGCCATCTGTTGCTACCGAAGCAAAACGACAACAGGTAATAGAAAAGGATGACACGGTCGCATCCCATGGTCAGAAGATACAAGTGACCACCGATACTTTCGTCGCTGAAATTGATACGGCTGGTGGCGATATACGGAGGCTGGAGCTTCGGAAGCAAAAGGAAGCCCATGACAAGACTAAAAATTACCTTTTGTTGCAAGACGATTCGAGCAATTTCTATGTGACTCAGAGTGGTTTGCTGGGTAACGGGCTACCGAACCATAAAGCGATTTACATGGCTGAAAAAAGCAGCTATGTAATGGACCCGAACAGCCAAGAACTGGTAGTTAATCTAGAATGGAATGACGGGGAAGGCATTAAAGTAACGAAGACACTAACGTTTCACAAAAATAGTTATTTGGTGGATGTCAGCTATAACATAAGCAATGACAGTAATATTGAATTGTTGCCTAGTGCATATTTCCAATTAGTTCGTACTGATACAGCACCCAAAGACGATTCTAAGTTTGTTCACACCTATACTGGTCCCGCTTTTTACTCTGAGCAGTCAAAATTTCATAAAGTAAGCTTTGCTGATATAGAAAAAAATAAAATTGAGCTACCCGCCGAAGCTAACAATGGTTGGGTGGCTATGCTCCAGCATTATTTTTTAAGTGCGTGGCTTCCAAAAGGAACGGCCCAACGCGAGTTTTATGCCAAAAAATTAGGACAAAAATTGGTATCAGCGGGCATTCTTTTAAAAGATCCTGTCGGCATAATAACGGCAGGCAGTACCGGCAAGATATCGGCCCAATTATATGTTGGTCCCCAGGAACAGGCGGCTTTGAGTAAAATCGCCCCCGGATTGGACCTTACGGTTGATTATGGTTGGTTAACTGTCATTGCCGCCCCGCTTTATTGGGCTCTAGACCATATACATCGCTGGGTCAACAACTGGGGAGTTGCCATCATAATCCTGACTATTCTGATTAAACTGGCATTTTTTCCGCTCAGCGCTAAAAGCTACCGGTCGATGGCTAATATGCGCAAGGTTACGCCGAAACTTCAGAAAATTAAGGAACAATATGGAGATGACCGTCAGCGCATGAATCAAGCGATGATGGAGTTGTATAAAACGGAAAAAATAAATCCTTTGGGTGGGTGTTTGCCCGTTGTTGTGCAAATTCCAGTATTTATCGCTTTGTACTGGGTGCTCCTCTACAGCGTGGAAATGCGCCAGGCACCGTTCATTGGCTGGATAACGGATTTATCCGCAGCAGATCCATACTATATTCTGCCGGCGATAATGGGCCTTACCATGATTATTCAAACTAAACTGAACCCGACCCCCCCGGATCCGATTCAGGCAAAAGTGATGATGATCATGCCGTTCGCCATGGCAATATTTTTCGTTTTCTTTCCGGCAGGTCTAGTCCTTTATTGGATTGTTAACAATATTCTCTCCATTAGCCAGCAATGGGTCATTACGCGCAAAATGGAGGCTGTGACAAAATAAGCCTCTCTCAAATTTCGAGTGGGTAGCATGGGGAAGATTTGTGGCGTTGCGGTGGGGTCAAGGGCGGGCGAAGCCCGGCTGTGCGAATCCTTGACGCCACTGCGATGCCGATACGCTGGTGTCG
>JBFXHL010000004.1:0-53233 GCA_050177075.1 Sulfuricellaceae bacterium
AACGTATATTGTCTACGCCGGTTCGTTCTATTTCCCGCTTCCATTCGGGAGCATCGTGGTTGCTTACCGCTAGGCAATCCCGCAGAAATTCTTGAATCAGCTTCGGCGCGATTCGTCCAGACGCGAATCCGGCGGTGAACAGCCTTGCAAACTGTTCCAGAGTAACAGGAACGATTTGGAGGGCCATCTTCGAGTCATCGGGCCTATACCAGAAGCCGATTCGCAGCGTTTCGGCGGTATTGGTATCAACCTTGTTGGCAATGAAAAGCCCGAATACTCGCTTTCCCGGATAACTTTCGACGATTCTCGCCACATGCCGACGCACGGACTCCCCTTCGGCAGCTTCTTGCCGGGAGTTATCCGTCAGCGTTACTTCAACAACCAGAACGAAGTCCTCAAACTCAAAAATCAGGTCCGGGCCATTCCCTGGAGCAGTGCCTACCGGCAGGAAGTCTTGATCGATTTTGAAGCGTCTGGCCTCGTAGGGCTTATTCTTGAGGCTGTTAATAGCAAGAAAAGCCCGCCAGAGCACCCATTCGAAATAGGCTGGCGCTTCCGCTCGGGGGATTGCGATTTTTTCTTCGTTGGAGGGAGTTTTTTTCGATTTGCCATGGTGAACCAAGAGGTTCATGTAAGCCGCAATTTCTTTCCATTCGTTGCTTTGTCGTGAAGCATATTCCTCTTCTTTTCGAGCGGACAAAATCGCTTCCACTTCATGGCAAATGCTGCTTATGTCAGCGGGGGTAGCCAGTGAACGGCCGGTGATATCGAAGGCGATGCCATATTGCTTGAGTCTACCGAGAAGATCATCCAAGACGGCCAACGCCGAATCTTTCTCATCTGTCGGAAGGGGGGCTCCTTCGCATAAAGTGGTGTAGTAGTCTTCATCCGACTCCGGGATGCGCCTGTCCTCGGCCAGCTTCTCGATGATGACACGCTTCTCTGGCACCAGGGCTATTCCTCGGCCCTTGCCTTGCACCAGACCCGTTGCTTTCAGGTAACGGAAATTCGTGTCGGCATAATCGTTAAAGGTTTGAGGCGTGTAGTCATGAAGCTTGGATGCCGCGTCCAATTTCTGTCCATCGAATGTTCTCTTGTTGTCCGATTTGTCGCGGTGGCTACGCAGGTCCAGTATTTTGGCGATGATGTCGGAAAGCTTGTCTGCGCTGGTGGAAAGTTGGACCACAAGCGCCATTTCGATGAAGTTCAGCCGATTTTCGCCCGTCTGCTTTTCCAGTTCCAGCATGACGGATAGGGTATGGCGCAAGGGCGAGAAGACGGGAAAGTCATAGTCCTTCTCAAAATCAGAGGGAATGTAGTAGGCGGCTAGGGAGCGCAAGAAACACTCCTGCATTGCCGGGACGGAATCGGCCTTGATAAGTCGCCAACCATTGGGAGTAATCGTATCGAGAGCGCCCAGCGCCCCTTGCGAAAGGGTGGATGACTTCGAGACTGGTGGATATAGAAATCCGCGTCTATTCAGAGCGATGCGCCATTTCCGGCTAACGCTAAATGTCCTATCGCCGCCCAGTGTAACGATGCCTAATTCGCCCAGAAGGTTCCGAAACGCAACTTCCTGTTCTTGTCCCCGCAATCGCCCAGGCAAGGATGATTCAGAAAGAGCGACCAGTCCATCTCGAAGGCGGAATGGACTGCGGACGGTTGGGTTTTCCAAGTACCATGGTCTCATTTAGAACCCCACGAATAGGTACTCTTGAACATCGTTGTTGTTATCGCCTACCTTGTGCCTCTGAGTGCCAAACGAATATTTATAATCCACTGGCACGACTTCCACATGGCGTTTGTGCTTTGCCATTATGGACACCATTTCTTCAAGCGTCGGCTGGCTATTGGATGAATACGAAACAACCAAGACGCTTTCCCGGAATCGTTTGAAGAGAAGATCAAAGGCTTCCGCGGCCCCTTTCCGAGAAGAGAAGGGCGTAGGGTAGTTCTTGAATTTTTTGGTTGCCGTATGCTGCTGAATCTCTACGCCTTGCCAGTCTCGCGCAAGCCCTTCAACAAAGTGGTATCGGCGTACATATTCGTTGTCGGAAAACGGTGAATAGTATGGAGGATCGATGTAAACCAGGCCGCAGTCCTGTTCATGTACCGTCATTGCGTCATCGTTGCGCGCCCTGTTCTGCCGGCCATTATTGAAGACGGCGCCGTTTACCACTTCCACCGCTTCGAGGAATTGGTCACGGAAAGGCATCAACAGGTCTTTTCGGCCGTCATCGTAACGATGTCCAACATAAGTGAAAATGCCACGGGGGCGCTTTTTCAGGCATGCTCGAATGAGGGCGGTCATGGCAATTCCCTGCTTATAGGGATTTCTGATCGCCTTGATGTTGGCGCGCAATATGTCAATTAAACGGTTGTCGTCATCGCCAAAGTAGAGTCCCCGGAAAGTCGTTTCGACAAAGTGGTCCACCGGCTTGCTCGGTTCCAGCAGGGCTTCCGCTTCTTCGCGTGGGAGGATCACGTCGTTGTTCTCGATCATCGCCTTGGCAAATGTCGCGGACATTGCCATGTAGTCGTTGCTTATTACCGCTTTCCCGTGGGCTTTCAACATGTAACTGACCACGCCCGATCCCGAAAAGAGATCAACGGCCGTATCGAATTCGAACTGCGAGATAACGGTCCATATCTCCGCGAGCAGCTTGTTTTTTGATCCCATGTAACGCGTGGGCGGGTATCGGAGCAATTGCGGTGGCAGAGAAGGGACCAGTTTCAAATTGATGCTTGGTTTTGGTGGAATCGTCACAATAACGTCCTCCCCGGCCCTGCCTTTCCCGTTGCAGGAAATATAACGCCTCGTTTTTACCGCTTCCCGCTCGAACCGGCTATACAACTCATGAACCAAGGGATGTTTGGAATTCGTAAGATGGACATGGCATCCCAAGTCATGGAGCCGCTGTACTTCATTGGCCAACTCTACATGGTCTTCCTCGTAAAATTGCTCCTTGGTGTACCGTTTAAAATCGGCATATGCCGATATTGGCAAATAGGGCGGGTCCAAGAACACAAAATCGCCAGGTAGCGCGTGCATTCTTAATACGTCTTTATAGTCCCCATGAATGATGGTTGTTTCTCGTAGAAGCGCGGAGGCTGCTCGCAGAGCTTCTTCATCCAAAATTTTTGGATTTTTGTATCTGCCGAAAGGCACATTGAATTGCCCCTTCCGGTTGACGCGATAGAGGCCGTTGAAACACGTCCGATTCAAAAAAATTGTCCTGGCGGCAGCTTCCGTCGGTGAAAGGCAAGTCCAGTCCAAGCCGCGGGCGGCGTAAAAAGCCTCTTCTGTGTTCTGATAGCTGGCAAGGGATTCGACGACGCCTTCAACGTCATCGGCTACAGCTCGATAAAGGTTGACCAACTCGGGGTTGCTGTCGGCGACGACAGCTCCTCGGGGTTTCAGGGCAAAAAAAAGTGCCCCACCCCCAAAAAACGGTTCTATGTAACGGCCAAATTTCTTTGGGGTTTTGGCAAGCAATTCGTTAAGAAGCTGGGTTTTCCCTCCAGCCCATTTGAGCAAGGGTTTCGTTTCCTTGAGGAACGTTGCTTGGACTTGTTCCGTCGTTTTCATTGGGTACTAGTTCCCCGCCAGTATGCTCATTACCGCCATGCGCACCGCGATGCCGAAGGTGACCTGGGGCAGGATCACCGACTGCTTGCCGTCGGCCACCCCGGAGTCGATTTCGATGCCCCGGTTCATGGGGCCGGGGTGCATGACGATGGCGTCGGGTTTGGCCCGGGAAAGTTTCTCGGCGGTGAGGCCGTAGTACTTGAAGAACTCCCCGGCGGAAGGCAGGAGGGCGCCGCGCATGCGCTCGTTCTGCAGGCGCAGCATCATCACCACGTCCACGTCCTTCAGGCCCTCGGCCATGTCGTGGTAGACGTGGACCCCCAGTTGTTCCACGCTGGTGGGGAGCAGGGTCTTGGGGGCGATGACGCGGATTTCCGGCACCCCCAGCACGTTGAGGGCGTGAATCTCGGACCGCGCCACCCGGGAGTGGAGGATGTCGCCGACGATGGCTACCCGCAGGCGGGTGAAGTCCTCCTTGTAGCGGCGGATGGTGAACACGTCCAGCAGGCCCTGGGTGGGGTGGGCGTGGCGGCCGTCGCCGGCGTTGACCACGTGGATGTGGGGCGCCACGTGGCGGGCGATGAGGTGGGCGGCGCCGCTCTGGGCGTGGCGCACCACGAACATGTCGGCCTGCATGGCGGAAAGGTTGTCCACCGTATCCAGCAGGGTCTCCCCCTTGGAGGTCGAGGACGAGCCGATGTTGAGGTTTATGACGTCGGCGGACAGGCGCTTGGCGGCGATTTCGAAGGTGGTGCGGGTGCGGGTGCTGTTCTCGAAGAACAGGTTGAAAATCGCCTTGCCTCGCAGCAGCGGCACCTTCTTCACCTCTCGCTCCGCCACGGTGACGAAGGATTCGGCGGTGTTGAGGATATGGGTCAGGATGTCCCGGGGCAGTCCCTCGATGGAGAGCAGGTGGTGCAGTTCGCCGTTGGCGTTGAGCTGGGGGTTGTACTTCTTCATGGCGTCATTCCGTGGCGATGCCGTGGAGGCTCAGGTACAGCCTGCCGGAGCCGGTTTGGTTGAGCTGGATGTTCTGGTTGTGAGGCAAGGGGATGGTGGCGCCCACCACCTGGGCGGCGATGGGCAGCTCCCGCCCGCTCCGGTCCACCAGGGCCGCCAGCAGGATGCTCGCCGGGCGGCCGTAGTCGAACAGTTCGTTCATGGCGGCCCGCACCGTGCGGCCGGTGTAGAGCACGTCGTCCACCAGGATGATGGCGCGGCCATCCACCTCGAAGGGGATGTGGGATGGCTCCACCTCCGGGTGCAGGCCGATCTGGCTGAAGTCGTCGCGGTAGAAGGAGATGTCCAGGGTGCCCAGGGGAATGGAGATGCCCAGCGTCTGGTGCAGGCGCTCGGCGAGCCAGGCGCCGCCGGTGCGGATGCCCACCAGGGCGGTTTCCGGCCCCACGTGGGGCTTGAGCTGTTCGGCCAGGGAGGCCAGCAGGTGTTCGGCGTCAGGCAGTTCCATGGGGCAGTCCGTCCAAATAGGTTTGCAGTATGCGTTGCGCCGCCACCTGGTCCAGCACCGGCTTCTGCTTCCTTCCCCGCAGGCCCGCCTGGTTCAGGTGTTCGCTGGCGTCGGCGGAAGACAGGCGCTCGTCCACCAGGGCCGTCTTGAGGCCGAAGCGGCCTTCCAGGCGGCGGGCGAAGCGGCGGCAGCGCTCACTCATTTCGTGTTCCGTGCCGTCCAGGTGGGCAGGCAGGCCCACCACCAGCAGCACCGGCTGCCACTCGCCGATCAGGCGGGCGACGGCGCCGAATTTTACCTCGTTGCTTTCCCCCTGGATGGTTTCCAGGGGATGGGCGATGCGGATTTCCGTGTCGCCCACCGCGACGCCGATGCGTTTTTCCCCGTAATCGAAGGCGAGGATCGAGCCGCGAACCGGCTCAGGCATGGCCCGCCACGTCGGAAAGGGTGGCGAAATCGACGCCCAGCTTGGCCATGGCCGCCGCCAGGCGCTCCTCGTCCGGCAGGTCGAAAATCAGCTCCGGCGAGGCCGGCACCGTCAGCCACGCGTTCTGGGCCAGTTCCTGCTCCAGCTGCCCCGCCGACCAGCCGGCGTAGCCGAGGGAGACGAGGAATTTCTCCGGCCCGGTGCCTTCGCCAACGGCCAGGAGGATGTCCTTGGAGGTGGTGAGGCCGATGTCGTCACGGATGGTGAGGGTGGATTGCCACTTCCCCACCGGCTGGTGCAGCACGAAGCCCCGGTCCATCTGCACCGGGCCGCCGAAATGGACCTGCTCCCGGGCGTGCTTCTGCACGTGGAGGGGGATTTCGATCTGCTCGAAAAGACCCTCCAGGGTCATGTCGATGGAGCGGTTGAGGACGATGCCCAGGGCGCCGTTCTCGTTGTGTTCGCAGATGTAGGTGAGGGACTTGGCGAAATAGGGGTCCGCCATGGCGGGCATGGCGATCAGGAAATGATGGGTGAGATCGACGCTTTCCATAAGTTCGCTAATTATGGCATAGGGCGAGGGGGGAAAAAACCGCGCCGGCGTTTTACCGGGACTGCAGTTGGTCCGACTTGGTGAACATCCAGGTGCGGGTGATGCTGATCACGTCGTACTTGCTGCGGATGTCGGCGGAAAACGGGGCGTAGGGGGCGGCTAGGCGGACGATGCGCAGGGCGGCCTCGTCCAGCTCCTTGTGGCCGGAGGAGCGGTTGAGCTCGATGTCGCGCACGCTGCCGTCGGCGTTGATTTCCACCGTCAGCCGCAGGCTGCCGTAGAGCTTCTGGCGTTTGGCCTCCTCCGGGTAGTTGAGGTTGCCCACCTTTTCCACCTTCATGCGCCAGTCCTCCAGGTAGCGGGCGAGGACGTATTCCTGGGCACTGGCGCCGACGAAGGCCTTGCGCGGGCGCTTGTTGTAGGCGTCCATGTCCTTGTCGATCTGGGCCTGCAGGCGGGCGGCGTCGAAGCTGCTCTGGAGCAGGTCGGCGGCGTTCACCCGCGGGGAGGGGGAGCTCTTGCGGCTGGAGCGGGCCGTTTCCACCTTGTTGGCGGAGCGGATGTCGCTCGCCAGGCGGCGGGCCTGTTCTTCCAGTTCCTGCACCCGCTGCTGTTTGCGGGTCACGGCGGCGTCGCTCTTGCTGTCGTCCAGCACCGGCAGTGGGCTCTTGGCGTGGCGCTCCGTGTCCACCGTGCCGCCGCCCTCCAGGTTGGCCTGGGCGTAGGTGTCGGAATGGCTGGGACGGGTGGCGGACTTCTTGTTCACCAGCACCACGTCGATGGAGTGGGCGTCGGAGGGGGCGAATTTCGGCGTCGGCAGGCTGAAGCCGACACCGAACACCAGGAGCAGATGGAGGAAGAACGACGCGACCAGCATCGTTTCGAAACGCTTGGCCGGGTCGAGGCGGGAGAAGAAGTCGCCGCGCGGCGGGGTCACAGTCATGCCCGGGATTTTACGGCTTATTCTTCTTCGCTGTCATCCGCCTCTTCGGGAGCGGCTTCGCCGAGGGTTTCGCGGAATTTGCCCGCCAGCTCCAGGTCCAGCAGGTCGACGCCGGCCACGTCCAGCTTTACCTTGGTGCCGGGCGGCGTGTCGGGCAGGTCGTGGAGGCGGGTGACCAGGGGCAGGTTGGACAGACGGACGAGGTTTTCCTTCAGCACCGTGCCCTCGGCCTGGGCCACGGCTTCCTGCTGCAGCCACTTCAGGCTCCAGTAGCGCTCCATGGTGCGCTGGAAGTCGTTGTAGGCGGCGTAGGTGACCTCGAAGTCGCGCATGGCGGCGAACAGCTCGGCGCTGCGGGGGCCGTGGGGCGGCTCCTCGCCCCGCAGGAAGGCGATGAGCTGGCGCTGGTTCACCAGGTCCACGTAGCGCCGCAGGGGGGAGCTGGACCACATATAGAGTTCCATCCCCATGCCCCGGTGGGGGGCGGGTGCGGTAGTGGTGCGCACCTTGCCCACGTCCTGGGCGCGGAACAGGGCCGTGACGCCGTTATCCGCCAGGAGCTTGGCCCAGGTGGAATTGACGCAAATCATCAGCTCCGACACCAGCTTGTCGATGGGGGTGCCCCGCTTGCGCTGGGTGATGGACACCCGTTCCCCCGTGACGACGAAGGTGAAGTCGTTGTGGAACACCTTGCCCGCGTCGGGGCGGCCCCGCCGCTCCTCCAGCTTGTCGGCGAAGTTCCACAGCAGCAGCAGATCGTCCCGGAAGGGGAAGTCGGGGACGCCGTTCCTCAGCGTGTCCTCGTTGAACAGGGGTTCCAGGGTGTCGTGGCGCAGGTTGGCGGCGATGGGCACCAATTCCGCGCGGCTGAAAGAGGATACGACGTCGAAGCTGTCCGGCGTCACTTCCAGGTACAGGGACAGGGCGGGGCAGCGGCGGCCTTCCGCCAGGGTGAAGCGCTCGACGAAGCTGTCCGGCAGCATGGTGATCTTGTCCCCGGGCATGTACACCGTGGACAGTCGCGCCCGGGCCACCGCCTCGAGGGGCGACTGGGGCAGGATGCCGAGGCCGGGGGCGGCGATGTGGATGCCGATGCGCAGGTTGCCGTTGTCCAGGCGCTTCACCGAGAAGGCGTCGTCGATCTCGGTGGTGGCCGCGTCGTCGATGCTGAAGGCGGGGGTATCGCCCTCGGGCAGCTCGCCGGGCTCGGCATGGGGAAACTCCCCTTCGAAGCGGTGGCCCCGGGGGAAGTGCTCCATCAGGAAGCGGGTGAAATGATAGTCCTTGGGCGAATCCAGGGCGCCGCAGCGCTGCAGCAGGCGCTGGGGGCTGAGTCCTGTTTCCTGGCAAGCCTGTTCCAGGGCCTTGTATTCGATGCTGTTCTTGTCCGGGCGGAAGAGCAGGCCGTGGACCAGGGGGGAGAATTCGGCGGGCAGTTCGAAACGCCCCAGCTTCTCGGCGTATTCGGCTTTCTTCAGCTCCTGCTGGCGTTTCTTTTCCTGCCCCGCCAGGGCGGCCTTGAGGTTCTCCTCCGGCGCCGCCTTGTAGCGGCCCTTGGCCTTCTTGTAGAAATACATCGGGTTGCCGTGGCACTTCAGGGCCACGGCGGCGCTTTCCACGGGCGAGGGGGCGTGGCCGTAGTAGTCCGCCGCCAGCTCCTGGAAGCCAAACTCCGCCTCGCCGCAGCACTCCCAGAGGAAATCGGTGTCGATGTCGGCGGCGAGCTTTTCCGCCTCCTCGACGAAGCCCGCCGCCGGCGGCGCGGCGAATTTCAGCAGCACGTTGCTGCTTTTGATCTTGGCGCGCTTGCCGTGGGGCGTTTCCACCTGGAGGGAGGTGTCGTTGTCGGCGAGGACGGTGGCGGCCTTGAGGGCGCCGTCCTCTTCGTAGAAAACGTTCATGGGGGGAGACTGCGGGATGCTGAAGAGGTGCGGATTTTACCTTAATCCGCCAGCCCGGCGAAGCGCAGAATGGTGCCGATGTGCTCGGGAAAGCTGGCAAAGCCGTGGTCGCCGCCCTCCACCACGATTTGCCGCGCCCCGGCGAACTTCTCCACCGCCCGGCGCCAGGGCAGGATTTCGTCGCCGGTCTCCACCAGCAGCAGGTAGCGCTCGGGGCGGGTGACGGCCACGTCCAAGGCGGCGAGCTGGGCGGCGTGCGCCTCGGTGAGCACCCACTCCTCGCCGGTGTAGAGATTCTTCTGGGGGCCGAGCCATTGGCGGGCCAGCTTGGGGGCGTCCACCGCCGGATTCACCAGCACCGCCTTCAGGCCCAGTTGCTCGGCGAGGAACAAGGCGTAGAAGCCACCCAGGGAGCTGCCCACCAGGGTGAGGTCGTCGCCGAGGGAAGAGGCCAGGCGCTCCGCCAGGGCGATGGCGCGGCGGGGCTCGTGGGGCAATTGGGGCACGAGCAGGCGGTCGGCAATGCCCCGCTCTCCCATGGCGGTGGCCAGTAGTTGGGCCTTGTGGGAGGCGGGGGCGCTGTTGAGGCCGTGGAGGTAGAGGATCATTTCCCCAGGGCGGCCAGCAGCTTGTCGTGGATGCCGCCGAAGCCGCCGTTGCTCATCACCAGCACGTGGTCGCCGGGTTTGGCCTCGGCCACGATGGCGCTCACCAGGGCGTCCAGGTCGTCCAGGGTGACGGCCTGGTCGCCCAGGGGGGCCAGGGCCGCGGCGGCGTCCCAGCCGAGATTGGCGCCGTAGCAGAACACCTTGTCGGCACCCTTCAAGCTGGCGGGGAGCTGTTCCTTCATCACCCCCAACTTCATGGTGTTGGAACGGGGCTCCAGCACCGCGAGGATGCGCTCGCCCCCGACCTTCTTGCGCAGGCCGGCCACGGTGGTGTCGATGGCGGTGGGGTGGTGGGCGAAGTCGTCGTAGACCGTGATGCCGTTCACCGTGCCCCGCACTTCCATGCGCCGCTTCACGCTCTTGAACCGGCTCAGGGCTTCGATGCCCACGCTGGCGGGGACGCCGGCATGGCGGGCGGCGGCGATGGCGGCCAGGGCGTTGAGGGTGTTGTGCTCGCCCAGGATGTCCCAGTGCAGCATTCCCTGGCTCTCGCCGCGGAAGGCGATCTCCAGCCCGGCGTCGGTCTCCCTCGCGCTCCAGCCGGCTTCAGCGCCGAACAGTTCCACCGTGGTCCAGCAGCCCCGGGACAGCACCCGGTCCAGGGCCGGTTCCCGGCCGTTGGCGACGATCAGGCCGTTGCCCGGCACGGTGCGCACTAGGTGGTGGAACTGGGTCTCGATGGCGGCCAGGTCGGGGAAGATGTCGGCGTGGTCGAACTCCAGGTTGTTCAGCACCGCGGTGCGGGGGCGGTAGTGGACGAACTTGGAACGCTTGTCGAAGAAGGCGGTGTCGTACTCGTCGGCTTCGATGACGAAGAAGGGCGTCTTGCCCAGGCGGGCGGAGATGCCGAAGTTCTGGGGCACGCCGCCGATCAGGAAGCCGGGCTCCATCTTGGCGTATTCCAGTATCCACGCCAGCATGGAGCTGGTGGTTGTCTTGCCGTGGGTGCCGGCCACCGCGAGCACCCACTTACCGCCTGGCTCCCCTCCCCCGCAGGCGGGGGAGGGGTTGGGGGAGAGGGAAGGGTGGAGGATGTGTTCCGCCAGCCACTGGGGACCGGAGACGTAGGGCAGGTTGCGGTTGAGGATTTCCTCCATCAGGGGTTGCTTGCCCCGGGCCACCACGTTGCCGATCACGTACAGGTCGGGCTCCAGCTTGATCTGGTCGGCGTCGAAGCCCTCGATCAGGCCGATACCCATGGCCTCCAGCTGGGTGCTCATGGGGGGATAGACGTTGGCGTCGCAGCCGGTGACTTTGTGGCCCGCCTCTTTGGCGATGGCGGCGATGCCACCCATGAAGGTGCCGCAGATGCCGAGGATGTGGATGTGCATGGTTATTCCGGAAATTCCTGCGCAAGCAGGGCGCGAAGGGCTGTGGTGAGTTCGGGGAGATCGGCGGTGGCGGTGGTCCAGACGATATTCCAGTCCACCGCGAAGTAGGCGTGCACGGCGATGTTGCGGAAACCTACGATATCCGCCCAGGGGATGTCGGGGTGGCGTTCCTGGAGTTCCTTGGGCAGGCGAGTCGCCGCTTCGCCGATGAGAGTGAGTTTTTGCAGGACGGCGCTGCGCAGCAGATCGTCGTCGGCGAAACGTTTCCTGTCGCTGCCGGCGATGAAGCGCTGGACGGCCTCCGCAGCTTCCAGCATGTCGGCCAGGTAAAGATGCTCACGCCTCATACAGGGTTTCGGCGCTGGACAGGACTTGGTCGCGAATGACGGATTTGAGGCCGGCGCGGGGCACCAGGTCGACGGGGCGGTGCAACAGGCCGGACAGTTCCCGCGCCATCCGGTTGAAGGCGAGGAAGCCGATGGCGGCATCGTCCTCGAATTCCACCAGCAGGTCCACGTCGCTGTCCGGGGTGAAGCCCTCCGTCACGGCGGAGCCGAATACCGCCAGCCGGCGCACATGGTAGTGGCGGCAAAGCTGCCGAAGGGAATCGGTGGGAATGGATAAAGCCGGATGGATCATGGGGGGGATTTTAACCTAAACACCAAAATACTTGGCGTCCGGGTGGTGGACTATGATGGCGCTGGTGGATTCCTCCGGCCACAGCTGGTCCTCGTCCCCCAGGCGGACGCCGATCTTGTGGGCTTCCAGCAGGTCGAGAATCTTGTCCTGGTCGTGGAGGTTGGGGCAGGCCGGGTAGCCGAAGGAGTAGCGGCTGCCCCGGTAGTGCTGCTTGATCATGTCCTGGATGTCCCGGGCATCCTCGGCGCCGAAGCCCAGTTCCACCCGGATGCGGCGGTGGATGAATTCCGCCAGGCCCTCCGCGCCTTCCGCGTCCAGGCCGTGCCAGTAGAGGTATTCCTGGTACTCGTTGGCCTGGAACAGCTCCCGCGCGTGGTCCGAGGCGCCCTGGCCGATGGTCACCAGCTGGAAGGCCACCACGTCCATCTCGTTGCTTTCCACCGGGCGGAAGAAATCGGCGATGCACAGCTTCCGCTCCGTAGTCTGGCGGGGGAAGGGAAAGCGGCAGCGCTCGGTGCGCCCTGCCGGGTCGGCATAGACGATCAGCTCGTCTCCCTGGGACTGGCAGGGGAAGTAGCCGTACACCGCTTGGGGCCTGAGAATGCCTTCCGCCTCGCTCCGGGCCACCAAGCGGTTGAAGATGGGGTCCACCTCCTTCTTCGCCCACTCCCGGTATTCCTCCGGCGATTTGCCCTGGGGCTTGAAGCCCCACTGGAACTTGTACAGGGCGGTCTTGTTGATGTACGGCACCACCGCCTTGAGGGACAGGTGCTCGATGCATTTCGCCCCCCAGAAGGGCGGGACGGGGATCGGGTTGTCGTGGGGAATGGCGGAGCGCTCGGACATGGGTTCGGTGCTGGCTGAAAAAGGGCATTATAATGCCATCTGCGACGGATAACCCACCAATTTGCTAGGACTTCAATGGGCTGGCTGCTCACCAACCTCATCGCCTCCTTTCTCCTGCCCCCGCTCTCCCTGCTGCTGATCGGCGCTCTGGGGCTGGCCTTGCTGAAAAGGCGGCCGGGGCTGGGCAAGGGGCTGCTCGCCCTCTCCCTGGGGCTGCTGACGGTGCTGTCCCTGCCCGCCGTGTCGGACCGGCTGCTGGGAAGCCTGGAGGAGGGCACCCTGTTGCCTCCGGAACATCGGCCTCCCGCCCAGGCCATCGTAGTGCTGGGGGGTGGGCGCGATATCAACGCGCTGGAGTACGCGGGCGATACCGTGGGTAGCGTAACCTTGAGGCGGGTGCGCTACGGCGCATGGCTCCAGCGGGAAACCGGCCTGCCGCTGCTGGTCACAGGCGGTAAACCCGACGGCGGCACGCTGTCTGAAGGGGAAACCATGCGTCGAGTGCTGGAGCGGGAGTTCGGCGTGCCGGTGCGCTGGGTGGAGGACCGCTCCGACAACACCCGGGAGAACGCCTACAACAGCCGGGAACTGCTCAAGGGCAGCGGGGTGCGGACCATCTACCTGGTGACCCACGCCTGGCATATGCCCCGGGCGAAGCGGGTATTCGAGACGGCGGGGTTCAAGGTGGTGCCGGCGGGCATTGGTTTCCACCAAACCAAGCCGCTCACGGTTCTCGACTTCCTGCCCGATGCCAAGGCCCTGGAGGGCAGCTCCCACTATATCCACGAAATCATCGGCCTGGTCTGGTACCGGCTGAAAAGCTGAGAGAAAGGAAAAAACATGAAAGCACGCGTCAAATGGGTCGAAGGCTTGGCCTTCATGGGCGAGACCGAGAGCGGCCACGCCGTGGTGATGGACGGCCCCCCCGACATCGGCGGCCGCAACCTGGGTCCTCGCCCCATGGAAATGCTGCTCCTTGGCACGGGCGCCTGCTCCTCGGTGGACGTGGTGTCCATCCTGAAGAAAAGCCGCCAGGACGTCACCGACTGCTGGGTGGAGCTGGACGCCGACCGCGCCGCCACCGAGCCCAAGGTGTTCACCAGGATTCACATGCACTTCGTGGTGGTGGGCAAGGGCCTGAAGCCGGAAGTGGTGGAACGGGCGGTGAAGCTGTCGGCGGAGAAGTACTGCTCGGCGTCCATCATGCTCGGCAAGAGCGCCGAGGTGACGCATGATTTTGAGGTGCGGGAGGGCTGAGGTTATTGCGGAGAGCGTGGTAGATCAACCGTGACTAATGCGCTCCCACGCTTCACGGAAGCTCTCCAGTTCATAATCACCGGGTTGTAGCCAGTACGATATCCGACCTTCCTTTTCACCCTTGTGTGCTCGTTGCCGCACTTCCTCCGGCGTGAGAATAAAGGCGGACGGTGTCGTAGCCACTTTATTCACGATAATCCAGAAATCCCCCATGATTTTTTCGAGCGACGTGCCGAGCGGAACCGGGGTGCGCTTGCTCAACGCCTTGACCTGAATACCGTGGAACGTAGAGGCGTCACGGCTGTAGGCGATAATGTCCACGCCTCGGGCATTTCGCGCGGTAGGCATGACATTCCATCCGAGTAGCGATAGCTTGTAGCAGCAGTAATAAAGGCCGACGTTGCCGGTTAATTGTGGGTCAAGCGTCACAGACCTTGTCGATGGACCGGGCATGGTTCAAGTATTGGCCCGGCTGACCAGCGGATATCGTTCAGGATGGAAAACCGAATCGACCGCCAGGTCGATGTCCAGTTCCGGCCAGTAAAGGTGACGCTCGGAGGGCATTTCGACGTGGAACAGCTTGCCCACCGGCGCGTCCTTGAACCAGGGGAATTCGGCGAAGGGCAGGAACACCTCTTTCCCGTTCAGCGACAGCCACAGGCCGTGGGGCGAGATGTTGGCGACTTCAACTTCCGAAGTGGGCGAACCAAGCGCGGCGGATTTCATCTTCGTGCTCCTTGACCAGTTTCTCGGCGGCGGCCAATTCCTTATCGGTAAGTCCGTAATTCTGGGCGGGTTCGATGGCCGGTTCCAGCCAGAATTTGGCTTCGCCGCGAGGACCGGTGACGTGGACGTGCATGCGCGGCTCCTCCCGGGAAAAGAAGTAGAAGCGGAAGCCGCCCTCGCGGAAAATCGTCGGACTCATATAGTCATAATACGCCGGAAGATTTCCCGCAGGTAGAAGGGGTTAAACCCAATACACCGTCCCCGTCATCACCTTCGCCGTCAGCTTCATCCCCCACTTCACCGGCAGGGGCAGTTCGGCGCCGCCATGCTCGACGGCGGTGGTGGCGTGGCGGGCTTCGTCGTCGCGCATCAGTTCGACGATGGCGCGGCTCTTCATGTCCTGGGCCGGGAGACGGCTCAAGTGGCCGTCCAGGTGGGCGCACACCTGGCGCTCGGTCTCGGCGAGAAAACCCAGGTTCCATTTATCCCCCAGGGCGCCGGCCAGGGCGCCGATGGCCAGGGAGTTGATGTACCACAGGGGGTCGAGGAAGCTCAGGCGGCCCCCTAGTTCCTTCACCCGGTTTTCCGTCCAGTGCAGGTGCTCCACTTCCTCCCAGGCGGCCTGTTCCAGGGCCGCTTTCGCCGCCGGGTCGCGGGCGGTGAGGGCCTGGCCCTGGTAGAGGGCCTGGGCGCAGATTTCGCCGCTGTGGTTGATGCGCATCAGGCGGGCGGCATGCTTCTTCTCCGCCTCGCTCATTTCCGCTTCCGGCAGGTCCTCGCCGGGCAATGGGCGGAGGGTCTGGGCGGGGGCGAAGAGGGTGCGCAGGCCCTTGTCGAATTGGACGATCAGTTTGTCGAGGTCGAACATGATGTTTCCTTTAAGTCGAGAGTCGAGAGCGATGAGTCGAGAGCGAGGCCGGCGGCTCTCGACTCTCGGCTTGCAGCTCTCGGCTATCCTCCAAATCCCAGTTGTCTTGCCACCAGGGTCGCCGGGTGGGCGATTTCGCTGTCGAGGCCGGCGTCCTTCACGCCGCAGCCCAGGTGCAGGGCGCAGCCGATGTTGGCGGTGGCGACGAAGTCCGGCTTCACCGCGCGGATGGCGTCGATTTTATCATCCAGCAGCTTTCCCGCCATCTCCGGCTGGAGGAGAAAGTAGGCCCCCGCGCCGCCGCAGCACTGGTCGTTGCCCGGCAGGGGGACCACTTCGGCGCCGGGGAGGAACTTCAGCAGGGCGTAGGGGGAGGCGGCGTCCTTCAGCACGTTGGCCTGGGAGCAGGGTTCGTGGACGGCGATGCGGCCGGACAGGGGCGCCGGGTGCAGGTTTTCCCAGCCGGTGGCGGCGGCGAGGTACTCGGTGGCTTCCCGCACCGCGATGCCCGCCGGGGCGAGGGCTTCCTTGAGGGCCGGGGCGCAGCCGGTAGCGGCGACGACCACGGTCTTCAGCCCGGCGAAGGCCTCCCGGTTGCGCCGGGCCAGGGCCTCGGCTTCCTCCGGTTCGCCGGCGTGGCGGTGGAGGGCGCCGCAGCAGGCCTGATCTTGCGGCACCCGCACCCCGTGGCCGAGTTTTTCCAGGAGGAAGGCGGTGGCCCGCAGGGTTTCGCTGTCGGCGAGGCGGGCGACGCAGCCGAGGAACAGGCCCACTTCCTCAGGGCCGGGGCGGTCATGGATAGCCCGGTGGAACGTCAGGTCGGGGAGGGCGGCATCCGCCCGGGCCAGTTTTCCCAGGAGGCCGAGGGCCCGGGCCAGGGTACGCAGGCCGGAGCGCTGCCAGAAGCGCAGCAGACTCTCCGCCAGGCGCAACTGCCCGGGGCTGGCGGCCACGGCCAGGAGGCGGCGTCGGAGGCGCCGCCGGAAGGGGGGCTGCTCGGCGGCGAGGCGGGCGCGCATGCCTTCCACCAGCCGGCCGTATTCCACCCGGGACGGGCACACCGCTTCGCAGCGGCGGCAGGCGAGGCACAGGTCGATGTGGCGGACGAAGGCGCCGCTCGGGGGCAGTTGCCCTTCCAGCACGCCGCGCATCATGAAAATCCGTCCCCGGGGCGAATCCGCCTCCGACCGGGTCTTGCGGTAGGTGGGGCAGTGGGGCAGGCACAGGCCGCAGGCCACGCACTGGTTGGCGAGGTCGGCCAGTTGTGCCGGGTCGGGCAGGGAGGTGGGGGCGGGCGTGCTCATGGGAAGGAGCGAATTATCCGCTTAAGGCGTGGGGCGTGCCACTTTTTCAGGCGAGGCGGGGGAAGCGCACGGTCACGGTGAGGCCGTGTCCGCCTTCGCCGTCGGCCAGGGACAGTTCCGCCCGGTGGAGGTCGGCGATGCGTTTGACGATGGACAGGCCGAGGCCGCTGCCGGGGGCCTCGTTGCCCAAGACCCGGTAGAAGCGGTCGAAAACCCGCTGCCGTTCCTCGGCGGGAATGCCGGGGCCGCTGTCGCGGACGGTCAGGGTCACGCCGTCGGGGTTTTTCGCGATGCTTACCCGCACCGCGCCGCCGGGGGGAGTGTAGCGGACGGCGTTGTCCACCAGATTGCGCAGCAGGATGGCGAGCATGGGGCCGTGGCCGGCGACGGTGCCGTCGCCGCTCAGCTCCAGATCGAGGTTCTTTGCCAGGGCGGCGGGGCCCAGGTCGGCGATGACCTGGCGGGCCAGGGGCGCCAGGGGGCAGGGGGCGAGGGCGGCGGCGCCGCTGTCCGGGTCCAGGCGGGCCAGGGTCAGGAGCTGCTCCACCAAATGGGCGGCCCGGTCGGCGCCGGCGAGCACGCTTTCCAGGGCGGACTTGCGCCCGACCTCGTCCGCCGCCCGCAGCGCAACTTGGGCATGGGTCTTGAGGGCGGCGAGGGGGGTGCGCAGCTCATGGGCGGCGTCGGCGGTGAAGCGGCGCTCGTTGTCCAGGGCGTCGGCCAGGCGGCGGAGCAGGGTGTTGAGGGACGCCACCAGGGGGGCGATTTCCGTCGGCACGGCGCCGGACTCCAGGGGGACGAGGTTGTCCGGGGCCCGGGAGGCGACTTCCGCGCCGATGCGCCGCAGGGGGGCGAGGCCTTCGCCGACGGCGAGCCAGATCAGAATCCCCAGCAGGGGCAGGGTGAAGGCGAGGGGGCCGAGGAGGCGCAGGGCGATGTGGGCCGCCAGTTCTTGCCGCATGTCGGCGCGTTCCCCGACCTGGACCAGGATTTCGCCTTCCTGGTTCCAGTGGCTGAAAACCCGCCAGCGGTGGTCGCCGCTTTCCACATCGTCGAAGCGGCCCCGGGGGGTGCCGCCAGGGTGGGGGTGCTCGTCCGGGGCATGGGGGCCGGCGCCGGCATAGACCGGGGAGAGGGGCTGCTCCGGCGCGCCTTCGGAGCGCACCAGCAGGATGCCGTGGTCGTCCCACACCTGGAAGGCGAGCTTGCGCTCGTACTTGTGGTCGTCGCTGCGCACCTCGCTCGCCACGCCGTCCCGCCGCCCCTGTAGGTCCTCGATGTCGTGGTCGGCCTGGGCCAGGAGAAGCTTGGCCGTCTGGGCGAGTTGGGCGTCGAAGATCTCGTCCATCTCGTGGCGGGCGTCGAGAAAGCTGAACACCGCGGTGGCGGACCAGGCCGCCGCGACGAGGGTGAGCAGTAGCAACAACAGTTTCAGGCGCAGGGAGCGGGGGGCGCGCATCATGGCTTGTCGATCAGGTAGCCGACGCCGCGGAGGGTGCGGATCAGCTCCGCGCCAAGCTTTTTGCGCAGGTGGTGGATGTGGACCTCCACCGCGTTGCTCTCCACTTCCTCCCCCCAGCCGTAGAGGCTTTGCTCCAGCTGTTCACGGGACTGGACGCGGCCGGCGTTTTCCAGCAGGTGGAGGAGGATGGCGAATTCCTTGGGGGAAAGGTCCACGGCCTGGCCGTCGAGGGAGGCGGCATGGGCGGCGGGGTCGACGCGCAGCTTGCCGTGGACGATGGCCGGCGCGGCGCGGCCGCCGGAACGGCGCAGCAGGGCGCGGAGGCGGGCGGTGAGTTCGTCCAGGTCGAAGGGCTTGACCAGGTAGTCGTCGGCGCCGGCGTCCAGGCCTTTCACCCGGTCGGCGACGGTGTCCCGGGCGGTGAGGATCAGCACCGGCAGGGGGTCGTTTTTGGCCCGCAGGCGGCGCAGTACTTCTTCCCCGGACAGGCGGGGCAGCCCCAGGTCCAGCACCATCAGGGCGTAGGTTTCGCTCTCCAGGGCGTGCCGGGCCTGCTCGCCGTCCTTCACCCAATCCACGGCGAAGCCGGCCTGGGCGAGGCCGGTGCGGATGCCCTCGCCGAGGAGAGGGTCGTCCTCAACCAGCAGCAGGCGCATGGTTTCTCAAGGTGCGGGAGAGACGGTCCACCAGGAACACGTCGTCGAAAAAGTAGAGGCCGACGATGTCGTGCAGCAGGGCGTCGATGGCGTCGTCGGAAATGGCGCACACTTGCTGGTAGAGCTCCTGGGCGATGCCGGCGAAGGCGTCGACGACGGACGGGTCGAAATGGCGCCCCCGCTCCGCCGCGATGATGGCCATCGCCTTGTCGAAGGGCATGGGGTCCTTGTAGGGGCGCTTGGAGGTGAGGGCGTCGAAGACGTCGACGATGGCGAAAATACGGGCGTTGAGGGGGATGTCCTCTCCCTTCAGGCCGTGGAGGTAGCCGTTGCCGTCGTATTTCTCGTGGTGGAACTCCACCACCTCCCGGGCGCTTTGCAGCCACTCCGACTTGGCGAGGATGTCCACCCCGAGCCGGACGTGGGTTTTCATGATCTCGAACTCTTCCTCGGTCAGCTTGCCCGGCTTGAGGAGAATGGTGTCGCTGATGCCGATCTTGCCCACGTCGTGGAGAAAGGCCCCGGCAATCAGGCGCCGGATGTCGGCCTTGTCCAGGCCGAGAGCCTCGGCGAGACGCACGGCGTAGATGGTGACGCGGTAGTTGTGGGCATTGGTGTCGGAGTCCCGTTTCGCCACCGCGCTGCCCAGGACTTCGATCAGTTCGATGTTGGTTCGCAGCAGGTCGCCGGAGAAGCGGATCAGCTCCCGGTTGAGGAAGAGGATGACCGGATAGAGGATGACGGTGGTGACCAGGGTGGCGATCACCACCAGGATCAGGGTGCGCAGGACGCTGTTGCGGATATCCGCCAGGGTGGCTGGGTCGACCCGGTAAACGCCCTCGAAGTAGCCGGCGAGGTTGCCGTTCGGCTCCGTCATGGGCAGCAGCACTTGGAGGAAAAGCTGGTCGTCCAGGTAGATTTTCTCGTAATGGATCGAGCCCTCGAAGGGAAAGCTATGGGTGTAGCGCTTCAGCTTCTCTTCCGTGGCGGCCTCGCCGGGATCCATCCCCTCGGCCACCTTGTTCTTGTTGCTGTCGTAGAGCTCGATGATGATGAAGTGGCTGTTGAGGGAGGCCTCGACGATCTGTTGCAGCTTGGCGGGGTCGGCCTTGCCCTGGGCTAGGTGGGCCAGGGTGTCGTTTTTCAGGGTCTTGGATTCCTCCATCGCCAGGCTGAGAACCTGGTCGTCGATTTTTTCCGTCTCCAGGTAATAGACCACGCCGCCGATGACGACGGAGAGCCCAAGCCAGGCGGCGAAAAGACGTTTGAGGATGCGTTTGTGGATGTCGGTGCGCATAGGATCGGCGGTTGCTTCAGTGCTGACAGTTTAGCAGGTTCATTTGCCGCGCCCCCTCGGCAAGCGCATGGCGCCGTCCTCGAAAGTGCCCTGTTCGGCGTCCAGGTGGCAGGCGGCGCAGTTGGCTTTCGACGTCACCTTGGGGTTGCGCCAGGTTTCCGGCGGGATGCCCCGGTGTTTCTTTTGCCAGTAGGGCGTGTCGGTGATGCGCAGCGGCGCCTCTCCGGCGGGGACGGAACGGTCGATTTTGTAGGCCGCCTCGGTGAGCTGCCGGTCGGCGGCGTTGTTTTCCAGGAAGGCGAGGATTTCCCGGGTGGCGGCGGCATCGAGGCCGAGGGTTTCGCCGAAGTGATTGTCCTGCTCGGCCATCATCCGCCGCCAGGAGCGGGCGGGGAGCAGGGAAGGATGAAAGGCCAGGTGGCAGCTGCCGCATTCCGAGCGCCAGACCTTGTTGTCCGGCAGGCTCGGACCGACGAAGGGACGGTAGGGCTGCTGCGGAGTCTCCTGAAGATAGCCCTTGAAGTACCAGACCCCGCCGGCCAGGACCAGGGCCAGCAGCAGCATCGCGCTGAAACGGCGGGGGGAAGCGGCGGCCTGGGTCGCTTCCCCCTCCTTGCACCCCGTGACCATGGCCTTGGCCAGGTTTTCCTTGTGCAGCAGGCTTTCCACGGCCACGCTGGCGAGGTGGAGCCCCACCAGGGCCAGCATGGCGGAGGCCAGGCCCTCGTGCAGTTCCTTGAAGGCATGGCCGAGGCCGTAGGACAGCAGGCCGGCGAAGGGGCCGTGGTTTTCCTCTCCGCCCAGGGTCAGCAGGCCGGCGAGGCCGACGGCGACGGCCAGGCCGAGGAGGCCGTAGATGGCCCAGCTGCCCGCCGGGTTGTGGCCGATATGGCGTGCAGCCTTGCCGTGCAGGGTTTTCCCCAGATAGGCGATAGCTTCCTTCGGACTGAAGCGGAAGGAGGCGAAGCGGGCATAGCGGCTGCCGATCACCCCCCATAGGAGGCGGAAGGCCACCAGGCCGAGCATCAGGTAGCCGGCGAAGACGTGTACCGCCAGCCAGGCGTCCGATTCGGCGGTGAGCCAGGCGACGGCGAAGGCGGAGGCCAGCAGCCAGTGGAACAGGCGGGTAGGGAGGTCCCAGACGAGGATTTTCTGCATCGCGGCTGGCCTTAGCGGGGAATGCGCACCTGGCGTTCGGCGTAGTCGCCCTGGTCGGCGCCGCTGTGGCAGGCGGCGCAGTTGGCGGGGCTCCCCACCTTGGGCCGCTTCCACACGTCGGCGCGGATTTCGTCATGCTGACGCTGGAACCAGGCCGTTTCGGTGATGCGCAGCGGCGTCTTGGCGGGGTCCATGCCACGCAGCACCTTGGCGGCGGTGCGGCTGGTCGCCCGGTCGGCGCTCTGGCTGGCGAGGAAGGCGGTGATTTCCTTGGCGGTGGCGGCGTCCAGGCTGGCGTCGCTGCCGAAGTGGCGCTCCAGGCCGCCCATCAGCTTGCGCCAGGAGCGTTCCGGCAGCAGGGCGGGCGGATAGGCCACGTGGCAGGCGCTGCACTCGGCCTGCCATTTCGGGTTGGCGGCCGTGGGGGCGAGCTTGCCGCCGCCGTCGGCCAGGGCCGGGGCGGAGATGAAAAGGAGGGGGAGAAGCAGCTTTTTCATAATGGACTCCTTATTTCACCGAACGCAGGTAGGCGATGAAGTCGCCCTTCTCCTGGGCGCTGCAGGCCCGTCCCTGGACGTCCTGGCAGTTGCGCTTGAACCATTTTTCCACCTTGGCCGGGTCGGTGAAGCGCTCGCCGTTGGCGACGGGAGCCAGGGGGGCGATGGCTTTGCCGGTTTTCTCGTGGCGGCCTTCGGCTTTCGGATTGTCGGTGTGGCAGGAGGCGCAGCTGGAACCCTTGGCGCTCTTGGCGCGGTAGAACTGCTCGCCGCGGGTGGCGGAGAATTCCTTGAAGGCGGTGTTCTGCTGTTTCGCCTCGGCGGCGTAACTCTGCTGGATTTCCGCCGGTGTGGCGGCGTAAGCGGGAAGAGCGGCAAGCAAGAGGGCGGGAAGCAGTAGTTTTTTCATGGCGATGATCTCCGGCGGGTTGGACGATGGTTGCAGGCTACGCCGCCATCCTTAACGCTTCCTTAAGGCATAATCGCGGTATGCCAAAAAGGGAGGAATGCATGCAAGCCGTCGAACAACTGATCGCCACCCTGTCCGGTTGGGTGTGGGGGCCGCCGATGCTGGTGCTGCTGGTGGGCACCGGCCTCTACCTGACCGTGTTGCTGCGGGGGATGCAGTTCCGCGCTCTGCCCCATGCCCTGCGGCTGATCTGGCACAAGGAGCACGCGGGTTCCGGCGACATCAGCCACTTTGCCGCCCTGATGACGGCCCTGGCCGCCACCGTGGGCATCGGCAACATCGTCGGCGTGGCGACCGCCATCACCCTCGGCGGACCGGGGGCCGTGTTCTGGATGTGGATGACGGGACTGGTGGGCATGGCCACCAAGTATTCCGAAGCGGTGCTGGCGGTGAAGTATCGGGAGAAGGGGGAGCACGGCATGCGCGGCGGCCCCATGTATTACCTGGCCAAGGGCGTCGGCCTGCCCTGGCTGGGATGGCTGTTCGCCCTCTTCACCGCCCTGGCCACCTTCGGCATCGGCAACATGACCCAGGCCAACGCGGTGGCGAAGATTTTCCACGCCACCTTCGGCATCGAACCCTGGGTCACCGGGGTGGTGCTGATGGTGCTGACGGCCCTGGTGATTCTCGGCGGCATCAAGTCCATCGGCCGTTTTACCTCCCTGCTGGTGCCCTTCATGATCCTGGGCTACGTCGGCGCGGCGCTGCTGGTGCTGGCCCTGAACGCGGCGGAAATCCCCGCCGCCCTGTCCCTGATCTTCGCCCATGCTTTCAGCCCCATCGCCGCCGGCGGCGGTTTTGCCGGAGCGACGGTGGCGGCGGCGATGCGCTTCGGCGTGGCGCGGGGGGTGTTTTCCAACGAATCCGGCCTGGGTTCCGCCCCCATCGCCGCGGCGGCGGCCCGTACCCAGGACCCGGTGAAACAGGCCCTGGTGTCCATGACCCAGACCTTCATCGATACCCTGGTGGTGTGCTCCATGACGGCCCTGGTGATTCTCACCGCCACGCCCTGGACCCAGGGCGCGGGGGCCGAGCAGTTGACCGCCCTCAGCTTCGCCGAAAGCCTGGGGGCGGCCGGGACGGTGCTGGTGGCGGTGGCCACCGCTCTCTTCGCCTACTCCACCCTCATCGGCTGGAACTACTACGGCGAGAAGGCGGTGGAATACTTGGCTGGGCCGAGGGCCATCCGCCCCTACCGGGTGCTGTTCATCGGCGTGGTGGTGGTGGGGGCGATGATGCAGCTGGAGTTCGTGTGGAATTTCTCCGATCTGATGAACGGCATGATGGCGATTCCCAACCTGATCGCCCTGCTGTTGCTGTCGAAGGTGGTGCGGGAGGAAACCCGGCGCTATTTCGCGAAGTAGCGCCGAGCCGTCTTACTCGGTTTCCACCCGGTTGCGCCCGCCGCGCTTGGCGCGATAGAGGGCGTCGTCCACCCGTTTGGTGAAGCTGCGCGGGGTGTCGTCGTCGCGGAAGGGGGTGACCCCCAGGCTGATGGTGAGGCGGCCGACGACGGGAAAGACGGTCTCCTCCACCAGGGCCCGGAGCTTGGAAGCCATTTGCTGGGCGCTGTCGAGAGAAATGCCGGGGGCCAGGATCATGAATTCCTCGCCTCCCCAGCGGGCGAAAATATCGTGTTCGCGGATGTGCTTGGCGACCAGCTGGGCCAGGTTGACCAGCACCAGGTCGCCCACCTGGTGGCCGTAGGTATCGTTGACCTGCTTGAAGTAGTCGATGTCGAACATGATCAAGGACAGGGAGGAACCGTAGCGTTTGGCGCGGTCGATCTCCAGGTTCAGGCTGTCGTCGAATTTCTCCCGGTTGTAGATGCCCGTCAGGGAATCGGTGGTGGCCTGGTGTTCCAGGGCCGCCTTCTCCCATTCCATGTGGGTGACGTCGGCGAAGGAGAATATGTATTTGTCCAGTTCCGAAAACTGGATGCAGTTCACCACGAAGGCCCGGGTGCCGCCGGTCTGGGGGTTCTTCAGGTAGATGGCGTGCTCCACCTCGGGGTGGTCCAGGATGGGCACGCTCCAGGCGGCCTTCGCCTCGCTGACGAAGGGGGTGCCGTCCACCTGGGTGATGAAGCTGTCCACGCTGGAGCCGGATTCCTTCATCGCTTCCAGGGAGGCGAAGCCGAGGTAGGCGAGGAAGGTCTGGTTGATGTACTCCAGTTCCCGGTTGTGATCGAGGATGGCGACGAAATTCGGGTTCACGTCCAGGATGTAGTTGATGAAGGCGTTGCGGGACTGGAGCTCCCGGCGCTGCTGCAGGGACTGGGCGCTTTTCAGGACGGCCTTCTGCAGCTGATGGGTGTCCACCGGTTTCAGGACGTATTTGTCCACGCCGATGTCGATGGCCCGGATGAAGTAATCCTGCTCGTTGAAGGCGGTGGTGACGATGATGGGCGTGTCCTCGCTGACGGCCTTGATGGCCTCGGCCATTTTCAGGCCGTCCATGACCGGCATCAGGATGTCGGTGATGACGATGTCGGGCTGGTGTCGGTGGAAGGCGTCCAGTCCTTCCTGGCCGTTCTCCGCGACGAGGAGGGTGCCAACCCGCCGCTGCAGGAATTGGGTCAGTTGACCGCGAATATCCGGGTTGTCCTCGACGTAAAGCACGGAGAGGGATTTCAACAGGGCATGATCTTTCGACAAATGCGCGTCCATGGCGGGGAGCGATCTTCTAAGAGGAACGGGGCGGGCTGGCGATAATATCCCGGCAATCGATGGCGATGAGGGAAATGTCGTCGTGAGCTGGTTTGTCTCCCAAATGGGTCTTAATGGATTCTAGCACGCCCTCGAACAGGGTAGGGGCTTTCCGGGCGGCCAGCGCTTGGGCCAGGCGCTGCTGGCCGAACATCTCGCCGGCGGCGTTTTCCGCTTCGAGGAGGCCGTCGGAATAGAGCAGCAGTTGACCCGGCTCCTGCCAGTGGAAAACAGCCGTCCGAGCGTCGAAGGCGTCGTCGTCGAGGATGCCGAGGGGGGGATGGGCGGAGGAAAAGGCATGGCGGATTTCCCCGTCGTCGTCCACGAACAGGACCGCCGGATTGCCGCCGTTCCAGGTTTCCACGGTGCGGTTGAGGGTGTCGACGTGGACCAGGGTGGTGGCGACGAAGCGGTCGGGGGGTATCTGGTCCTTCAGCACGCTGTTCATTTCGGCCACGATGCTCGAAAGGGCGAAGCCCTTTTCCACCATCTTGTAGAACACCCGCACCAGGGGCAGCAGGTTGATGGCGGCGGGAAGGCCGTGGCCGGTGGCGTCGGCCAGCAGGGTGAAGAGGGAGCCGTCGGGGGCCCTGGTCGCGCCGACCAGGTCGCCGGAAAAGCGGGTGGCCGGCTGGACCTGGTAGCGCAGGCTGGGATCCTTCAGGCCCTTGGCCAGCATCATGCGCCGCATCAGGTGTAGGGTGATCTTGAGCTCTTCCTCGGCTTTCTCGTGGAATTGCTGCAGTTCCCGCCGCTCCAGCATGATCTGGCCGGAGCGGGCGATGGCCTCCATCAGGTGCTCGGCGTTGATGGGCTTGGCGAGATAGCGGTCGATGCCGATTTCGATGGCCTGGAGAAAATAGGTCTGGTCGTTGAAGGCGGTAGTGACGATCACCGGGGTGTCCCGGTCCATTTCCTTGATGGCGCGGGACATTTGCAGGCCGTTCATGACGGGCATCTGGATATCGGTCACCACCACGTCGGGCCGGTAGCGGGTGAAAAGATACAGCCCTTCCTGCCCGTCCGCCGCCAGGTGCAGCTTCCCGACCCAGCGGGTGAGGATCTGGGCCACCATGGTCCGGGTTGGCTCGTCGTCCTCCACGTAGAGGACGGCGAGGGATTTGAGGCATTCTTGGCGGTTCATGACCTTTGCGTATCTTCGTCGGGCGCCCGGGGGGTGATGAGGGTGAATTTTGCGCCCTGGTCGGTGTTTTGCACCAGTATTTTTCCATCCAGGTTTTTCTCGACGATCATTTTCGTCATATACAGCCCGATCCCGGTCCCCTTTTCACGGGTGGTGAAATAGGGGTCGAAAATCTTGTCCATCACTTCCGGCGCGATGCCACCGGCGTTGTCCTCGACCGCCAGCCGCACTTCCTCGGTTGTCGCGGTCAGATGGACGGTCACCCGGCCATTGGCGACTTGCCGCTCCTTCAAGAGGTCTTTCGCGTTGGACAGGATGTTCAGCAGGGCCTGGGAATACTGATTGGAGAAACCAAAGATTTTTCCGTCCTGCTCGACGTGCGTGACTACCTCGATCCGGTTGTTGCTGAAGGCGGATTCGACCAGGGCCAGGATTTCCTGGAGAACGGCGGCGCTGAAGCGGGTTTTCCGACGGTCGGGCGAAAGAAATCGCGGAAGTCGTCGATGGTGGTGGACATGGGGTTGATGATGCGCCGTCCCTCCCACACTTCCCGGTCGAGATAGGCGTCGTTCAGTTCGACTGCCAGGCGTCGCGGAGGTCGGCGAGCAGCAGGGCGAGCGCGGCGACGATGTCCCGGGCTTCGGCGTCGAAGCGCTCCCGATGGGTGTGTTCGACGATGACGCGGCTGTAGTGCCAGCCGGCCAGTGACACGAGAGACACGGCGCCGGCCACCAGCTTGCCGAGGTGGGCGTGCCAGCGCGGGGTGCCGATTCCCTCCGTCGAAACGGTTTCCTCAGGCTCGACTTGCTTCACCAAGGCCCCTCTTGTCCGAGGCGCTTCGCGGAGGTTCGGCGCGGCTTTCCGTTCCTATTCCCCGGCTTCGTTGGCCGCCGGGAAAAGCTCGGTGATGGCTTTTTTCAGGGTCTTGACCATTTCAGGCACTTCGATGTCCATGATCTGGTCGACGATCCAGCTCTTGTCCTGCTGCGGCAGTCGATCCATGATGCGCAGGCCGAGATAGCGGACGAAAGCGAAATCCGGCCCGTCCTCGGCATACCCGAAAGTGGCGTAGTCATCGGCCCGCTCGTTGAGGCGGGCGATGAACTGGCCCTTGTAGTCGGCCGTGGTGTCCACCCCGGGGACGTCGAGCACGTTGTCATGGAGGATTTCCCCCAGGCGGTTGGCCAGGGCGGTGACGAAGGCGGTGCGCTGTTCGAGGGAGAATTTCTCGTAGGCCATGCGGTCGGCGAGCTGGATCAGGAAGTAGAGTATCTCGGCGATGATGGCGTAGCCCTGGGCCGGGTCGGTGATGCGGTAGCCTTCCTTGCGCAGGTTGCCGATGGTTCCCGAGGCCAGGCGCCAGCAGATCAGCGCCACCACGCTGGCGGACTGGGCGCTGTCGCCGGTGTGGGCGGTGTTGTGCCACTGGGTCTTTATTCGCATAGCAGCCCCGTTTCGCCGGTTTCGACGGGCCGGGAGGGATCGGTGATCCACTCGCTCCAGGAACCCGGGTAGAGCAGGGAGCCGGACAGGCCGGCATGCTCCATGGCCAGGATGTTGTGGCAGGCGGTGACGCCGGAGCCGCAGCTGTGGATGACGCGGCTGGGGGGAACGTCGCCGAGGATGTTGAGATAGATCTCGCGCAGTTCCTCGGTGGGCAGGTAGGTGCCGTCCAGGTCGAGGTTTTCCTCGAAGGGCCAGTTGAACGTGCCGGGAATGTGGCCGGCTACCGGGTCGAGGGGTTCCACGTCGCCGGTGAAGCGCATCTCGGGACGAGCGTCGAGAACCTTCCACCGTCTGTCTCGGCGGGCGGCGTCCACTTGGGAAACGTCAACCCACAGGGCGCGATGGGGCGTGGCGTGGAAGACGGCGGGGCGGATTTCCGGCGGGGCGGCGGTCACCGGCCGCTGTTCCTTGTTGTGCCATTTCGGGTAACCCCCGTCCAGCAGCGCGACCTTCTCGTGGCCGAGCCAGCGCAGCAGCCACCACAGGCGCACCGCCATGGCGCCGAAGCTGTCGTCGTACACCACCACCTGGCTGTCGGCGCTGACGCCCCAGCGGCCCAGTTTCTCCGCCAGGACGTTCGGGTCGGGCAGGGGGTGGCGGCCGGTGGTTTCGGTGGCCGGCGCGGACAGGTCTTCGTCCAGGTGGGCGTAGCGGGCCCCGGGGATATGGCCGTGGGCGTATGCGCGGCGACCGGCCTCAGGGTCGGTGAGAGTGGTGCGACAATCGAACACGATCCATTCCGGGTCGTCCAGATGGGCCGCGAGTTCGGAAGTGCTGACGAGAGTAGTGAATTTCATGGCCGTCCAGAAAAGGAAAAAGCCGGAAACCTGGCGGTTTCCGGCCGTGGTAGGCCGGGAGTCCGGTTAATAGCCGCCTTTGCCGAAGGGCTTGGGCAGGCCGGCGATCTTGGCGGACTGACGGTTGGGCTGCATCGGGAACAGGCTGTAGAGGTGCTTTTTCCAGTCGGTGCCGGGGTGCTCTTCGTCGAAGTCCTTGCACATATTGCGGAAGTTTGGGGTGTGGCCGTCTTCCTTGTACTTCTCGCGCATGTAGTTGATTACCAGCCAGTGTTCATCGGTGAGCTTGATGCCTTCGGCTTCGGCGATCACCGGCGGCACGTCGTCGCTGTAGTTGGCTTCGACCAGGAAACCCTCGTCGTCCACTTCCAGCTCTTCACCGTTAACAACATAACCCATGGTATTTCCTCCTTGCTAATTGCCAGTTGATTACTCGGCCAATGGCGGAAGCCGCCGGCCACTCTTTGAAAACTACCCCCCGACGGGGGCGAAGGACTTGTGGGGCACGAAAAGTCCGCACCCCAGTTCCCGATGCATCCCCAGCCCCGTTTCCTGCAGGGCGATGGATTGCTCATCGGTCAAATTGTACAACGCTAGGCTGTAGGTTGTGATCTTGCCGCCGGCGCTGTTGAGTACGTGGGCCTTGCCGCACACCATGCGGCAAGGGATATTGCGCGTCTTCAGCGCCTCCTGGATGTCGGCGGCGAAGTCGGCTTCCGCCTCGTGGCCGGTGGTCACGTAGTAGGCGTGGATGGCGCCGTAGGGCATGAGCTCCTTTTCCTTCGGCTTGCCGACGGTGACGGCGTGACCGCCCAGGTCCAGGGTGGCGCCGACCAGGCCGTGCAGGCTCCCGGCTTCCTCGCGTCTGACGCGAAGGGTCAGGTTGGCGCGCCGGGACAGGATGATGGTGTCGTTTTCCGTTACCGAGCCGCGAATGGGGTGGACGCCGATATCCGTCCTGCCGGCGAGCCGGGGCAGGACGCGAACGATCTCCGCCCACAGCAGGTGGCCGTGGTCGAAGGGGATCTCGCGCCCGTCGAGGTGGAAAACCACGTCCACCGACGCGGCGACGACGGGGGTGTCGTCCGTGGCTGGCCAGTACTCTTGCGTCATTCTGCGGGTCCGAGGTCTTTCTGCTGCTTCGCCCAGTCCAGCATGGCGCTGGCCCAGCGTTCGGCGGTCTGCTTGTCGATGTCGAAAATGGTGAAGCGCTTGCCCTCCCGGATGCGCAGGCGCAGGGAAGTGAAGCCGGCTTCGTGGTCGACGCTCTGCAGTTCGATGTCCTGGCCGCCGAAGGGGCCGGTGAATTTGTCCAACGTGTTTGCCTGGTCCATATATATCAATGCCTTCCGGTGTCGCCTCCGAAGTGCATACCCCAGTGGGGTTATTGGCGCGAAGGGAGGGTGCCTCTAACATTCGGTCCGGGAATTATAACCACGGCGGGCCGGTCTTCAATGGCCGAAAGGCCTGATAGCCTTTTTTGATAAGTTGGCACTACCCCATATGGGTAGTATGCAGAGAAGGCGCTATTTGACTAGGATACGTGAAAGTGTCCGGTCTGGTGCGCGAGACGCGGAATTCCTCGGTTGGGCGTATAGACAGCCGAGGGATTTTTTTCTCTGGCGCCCGTGGCCGAAAAACGACGAACCGCCGTTACGGCTGGCTCGATGAGGGGTGATAGGTCGGCTGCGGAGTTTTGGCGCGGCGGGCCCGGCAGGACTGGCATACCAGGATCACGCAACCGCATAAATTTTGTTAGGAGAAACCACTATGGCTAAGAAAATGCACGATACGCCAAATCTTGACGAGCTGGAAAAGGGCCCTTGGCCCAGTTTTGTGACCGGCCTCAAGCGTCTGGCCGCGGAAAACGACATGATGGTTGACCTGCTGGGTCAGCTGGAAACGTCCTACAAGACCAGGAAGGGTTACTGGAAGGGTGGTACCGTTGGCGTGTTGGGTTACGGCGGTGGCGTTATCCCCCGTTTCACCGAGCTGAAGGACGAGAACGAGCAGCCCCTGTTCCCCGACGCCGCTTCCTTCCATACCCTGCGTATCATGCCCCCCGCCGGCATGCACTACGACACCAAGACCCTGCGCAAGATGTGCGACATTTGGCAGAAGCACGGCTCCGGTCTGATCGCTCTGCACGGCCAGTCCGGCGACATCATGTTCCAGGGCATCACTACCGAGAACGTCCAGCCCGCCTTCGACGAGTTCAACGAAATGGGCTTTGACCTGGGTGGCGCCGGTCCCGCCGTGCGTACCTCCACCGCTTGCATCGGCGCCGCTCGCTGCGAGCAGTCCTGCTACGACGAGGGTAAGGCCATGCGCATGACCGTGAACGCCTACCTGGACGAGATGCACCGCCCCGCCCTGCCCTACAAGTTCAAGTTCAAGTTCTCCGGCTGCCCCAACGACTGCGCCAACGCCGTCCAGCGCGCCGACATGGCTGTGATCGGTACCTGGCGCGACAACATGCAGACCGACGATGCCCTGGGCAAGAAGTGGTTCGCCAAGCACGGCATGGACGAGCTGGTGAACGACGTGATCTCCCGTTGCCCCAGCAAGGCCATCAGCCTGAAGGACACCGCCAAGGTTTCCAAGGGCGAGAAGATCTCCGCCGTGGCCATCAACGACAGCCAGTCCCTGGAAATCGACAACGGCAGCTGCGTCCGCTGCATGCACTGCATCAACGTCATGACCGGCGCCCTGGCCCCCGGCAACGACAAGGGCGTGACCGTTCTGGTTGGCGGTAAGCGTACCCTGAAGATCGGTGATCTGATGGGTACCGTGGTGGTTCCGTTCATGAAGATGGAAAGCGACGAGGACTACGAAGCCCTGGTGGAGCTGGCCGGCAACTTCATCGACTTCTTCGCCGAAAACGCCCTGGAGCACGAGCGTACCGGCGAGATGATCGAGCGTATCGGCCTGGTCAACTTCCTGGAAGGCGTCGGTCTGGAAATCGATCCGAGCATGATCATTCATCCCCGTACCAACCCCTATGTCCGCATGGACGGCTGGGACGAGGAAGTGGCCAAATGGAACGAGCGCCAAGCTTCCAAGACGGCTTGAGTTGAACGAACTTAATCAAGAATTGGAGAGAGAATATGGCTGAATTGCGTCAACCCATCGAGAGCGGTGTGCCAGATCACATGCCCTATCTGCACCCGGCTTTCAGGAAGAACTACGGTCAGTGGAAGTACCATGACCGTCCCCGTGCCGGCGTCCTGCATCACGTGGCCAAGAGCGGCGACGAGATCTGGACCGTCCGCGCGGGCACCCAGCGCCAGATGGACCACTACACCGTGCGCAAGCTGTGCGACATCGCCGACCAGTTCTGCGACGGCCACCTGCGCTTCACCGTGCGTTCCAACGTGGAATTCACCGTCACCGAAGAGTCCAAGGTCGAGCCCCTGATCGCAGAGCTGAACAAGAACGGCTTCCCCGTGGGTGGCACCGGTCCTTCCGTGTCCATGATTTCCCACACCCAGGGCTGGCTGCACTGCGACATCCCCGGCACCGACGCCTCCGGCGTGGTGAAGGCGCTGATGGACGAGTTGTACGAAGAGTTCGTCAACGAGCAGATGCCCAACCGCGTCAAGCTCACCACCTCCTGCTGCGAAATCAACTGCGGCGGCCAGGGTGACATCGCCATCATCGTTCAGCACACCAAGCCGCCCAAGATCAACCACGACCTGGTGGCCAACGTTTGCGAGCGTCCTTCCGTGGTGGCCCGCTGCCCCGTGGCGGCTATCCGTCCCGCCCTGGTGAATGGCAAGCCCTCCCTGGAGGTGGACGAGAAGAAGTGCGTCTGCTGCGGCGCCTGCTTCCCTCCCTGTCCCCCGATGCAGATCAACGATCCCGAGCACTCCAAGATCGCGATCTGGGTTGGCGGCAAGCACTCCAACGCCCGTATCCGTCCCCAGTTCCACAAGCTGGTGGCCGCTGGCCTGCCCAACAACGCTCCCCGCTGGCCCGAAGTGGCTGCCGTGGTGAAGAAGATTCTCCATGTCTACAAGGAAGATGCCCGTCCTTGGGAGCGGATTTCCGACTGGGTGGAGCGCATTGGTTGGCCTCAGTTCTTCGAGAAGACCGGTCTGCCGTTCACCAAGTACCTGATCGACGACTGGCGCGGTTCCCGTAACAGCCTCAATGCGTCGGCTCATATCCGTTTCTAAGCAGTAACGCGCATGTGAAACGACCCTCCTGTCCCTATCCGGGGCGGGAGGGTCAATAATGACTAAGAGGTTGATGGGATGAAATTTGGAATCATGGTTAGTGAGGGGCCCTACACTCACCAAGCATCGGACAGCGCCTACAACTTTGCCAAGGCTGCGCTGGAAAAAGGCCACGAAATTTATCGCGTGTTCTTCTACCACGATGGCGTGAACAACAGCACGGCCTTCACCACTCCGCCCCAGGACGATCGCAACATCGTCAACCGCTGGTCCGAACTGGCCCAGCAGCATAATCTGGATCTGGTGGTGTGCGTGGCTGCTGCCCAGCGTCGCGGCATCGTTGATGCCGACGAGCAGAAGCGTCACGGCAAGAGCGGCAACAACCTGGCTCCCGGCTTCCGGATCTCCGGTCTGGGGCAGCTGGTGGAAGCCGGCATCCAGTGCGACCGCCTGGTAACGTTTGGTGATTGAGGGAGAAAGAGTGATGGACGAAATGGGCATGGAAGAAGGCGGCGCCGTCAAAAAATTCATGTTCGTCAACCGCAAGGCACCCCACGGCACGATTTACGCCCTGGAAGGTCTGGAAGTGGTGCTGATTTCCGCTGCGTTCGACCAGGACGTGAGCCTTGCGTTCTGCGACGACGGCGTGTACGAGCTGAAGAAAGGTCAGGACACCAAGGGCATCGGCGTGAAGAACTTCTCGCCCACTTACCGCGCCCTGGAAGGTTATGACATCGAGAAGCTGTATGTGGAAAAAGAGTCCCTGGAGGCCCGGGGATTGACCGAAGACGACCTCCTGGTGGATGTCCAGGTGCTGAGCTCCGCCGAGCTGGGCGCCCTGATGGACGAACAGGACGTGGTCATCAGCTTCTGACGGAGGACATATGCTGCACATTATCAACAAATCGCCCTTCGAAAACAGCACTCTCGACAGCTGCTTGCGCATTGCCAAAAGCGGTGGCGCGGTGCTGCTGATCGAAGATGCCGTGTTTGCCGCCACCAAAGGCAGCGCGGCGGAATCCAAGATCAAGCAAGCAATGGCTGGGATGAAGGTGTATGCCCTCCAGCCCGACCTGGCTGCCCGCGGTGTCGCCGACCGTGTCATTGACGGCGTGACCTTGGTAGACTATGCAGGCTTTGTGGACTTGGTTGCGGAAAATCCCAAGCTACAGTCCTGGCTGTAATCTTTGACTCACCCCTTTGTTAGGAGAAAGTAATGAGCTTCGAAATCAACGGTAAAACCTACGAAACCGACGAAGAAGGCTACCTGGTCAACCTTTCCGACTGGAACGAAGAGGCCGCCAAGCACCTGGCTGCCGAAGAGAAGGTGGAGCTGACCGAGCAGCACTGGGAAGTGATCAACTTCCTGCGCGAGTACTACAACGACTATCAGATCGCCCCCGCCGTGCGCGTGTTGACCAAGGCCATCGGCAAGAAGCTCGGACCCGAGAAGGGCAACAGCAAGTACCTGTACGAACTGTTCCCCTACGGCCCCGCCAAGCAGGCCTGTAAGATCGCTGGTCTGCCCAAGCCCACCGGCTGTATCTAAGCCTTAAGCTGTACCGGGGGGCGCGGCGGGCCAAATCCGCTGCGCTCCCTGGCACGCCCGCGTGCCGAAAACATCGAGAGAGAATTTCAAGGCGTAGAGCCGAAATAGGGCGCATGCCTGTTTGAGGGTGACGATACAATGTCATTGCTAACGATTATTTATGCTGGTCTGTTTTATGCCGCCACGGTGATCCTGGTGGGCGGGCTGGCCTATCGCATTTACGAGTACCGGAAGACTCCGGCCCCGCTGAACATTCCCACCACTCCCGCTCCCATCACTCCGGTGGGCGCCAAGCTGCGCGTGTGGCGCGAGGTGTTGGTGTTCGAGAGCCTGTTCAAATCCAATAAATGGATTTGGCTCTTCGGTTTCATGTTCCATTTCGCCCTGGCGCTGGTTCTGATGCGTCACCTGCGCTACTTCACCAATCCCGTTTGGGAGTGGGTGGTGCTTGTCCAGCCCTTCGGCATGTATGCCGGTTTTGCCATGGTGGCCGGTCTGCTGGGGCTGTGGGGGCGCCGCCTGTTCGTCGAACGCATCCGCTATATCTCCACGCCTTCCGATCATCTGATTCTGCTGCTGCTGATCGGCATCGGTGCCTCCGGTCTGGGGATGAAATTCGTCGCCCATACCGACATCGTCGATGTGAAGTCCTTTTTCCTCGGCCTGATGTCGTTCAACATCCATCCGTTGCCCGCCGACCCGGCGTTGCTGGTGCACCTGACCCTGGTGGCGGTGCTGATGATCATCTTTCCCATCAGCAAGTTGCTGCACGCCCCCGGCGTATTCTTCAGCCCGACTCGCAATATGGCGGACAATCCCCGGGAGAAACGCCATCTGGCGCCCTGGGCGGCTGAACTGGAAAAGTGATTTAGGACACCACGACAAGAAATCAAGGAGCCATCGTGGCAAAAGCAGATTTCGAAGTACCGAGCTACAGAAAGTTACCCACCATCCCGGCCATCCAGGAAGGTTCCATGGCCCACGTCAAGCCCTATGTGGCTGACGCCCAGGTTCAGGCTTCCGTCAACTATCCCGGCGAACTGGTGGAGGATTGGCATGACAAGGCTATTTCCCGCATGGGGGAGCTGCTGGGCAAATACCGTTCCCTGCGCGTGTTCATGGACGCCTGCGTGCACTGCGGCGCCTGCACCGACAAGTGCCACTATTTCATCGGCACCGCCGACCCCAAGAATATGCCGGTGGCCCGCCAGGAGCTGATGCGCTCGGTCTATCGCCGCTATTTTACCCTGCCCGGCAAGCTGGTTCCGGGCTTGGTTGGCGCCAAGGACCTGACCAAGGAGGTGCTGGACGACTGGTTCTCCTACTACCATCAGTGCTCCGAATGCCGCCGTTGCTCCGTGTTCTGCCCCTATGGCATCGATACCGCCGAAGTGACCATGGCCGCCCGGGAAATCCTCAACACCGTCGGCTACGGCATGAAGTACACCAACCAGATCCTGGCCAAGGTGCAGAAGATCGGCAACAACCTGGGCCTGCCCGGCCCGGCGCTGGAAGATACCCTCTCCGGTTTGGAAGAAGACATCGAGATGGATACCGGCGTCAGCGTCAAGCTGCCCATCGACGTCGAGGGCGCCGAAGTGCTGCTGGTGACGCCCTCCGCCGACTTCTTCTCCGAGCCCCATGTGGAATCCCTCATTGGCTACGCCAAGGTGTTCCACCAGGCCGGCATCAGCTGGACCCTGTCCTCCCATGCTTCCGAGGCGGGCAACTTCGGCCTGTTCAACGGCAACTACGAGCAGATGCGCAACATCGCCATGCGTATTCGGCAGGCTGCCCTGGATCTGGGGGTGAAGCGCATTATCGTCGGCGAGTGCGGCCATGCCTGGCGCGTCGCTTATGCCTTCTGGAATACCTTGACCGGCATCGGCGCCGGGGCCGACGATCCCTTCGCCATCCAGCTGCAGAAGCAGCTCGATCCGCGCTATCGCCAGCCGATGCATATTTGCGAATTCACCCATGACCTGATCAAGCGCGGCGCGTTGAATCTGGACAAGGAAGCCAACGATCACCGTATCGTCACTTTCCACGATTCCTGCAACGTGGCCCGTGCCTCCCGCATGGGCGATATGCCCGGCGGCCAGTTCATCATTCCGCGGGAAATCATCAAGGCCGTGGCAAACAACTTCGTCGACATGCCCATGGACACCATCGGCGAGCGCACCTTCTGCTGCGGCGGCGGTGGCGGCGTGCTGACCGACGACCTGCTGGAAGTCCGCGTCAAGGGGGCCCTGCCCCGCATGGAGGCCCTGAACCAGGTCAAGGAAAACAACAAGGTGAACTTCATGGCCACCATTTGCGCCATCTGCAAGGCACAGTTCACCAAAGTGCTGCCCTTCTACGGTTTCGACATGAGCATGGTGGGCGGCGTCCACCAGCTGGTGAGCGACGCCATTCAGCTGGGCACCAAAGAGTAAGGGGCGGAAAGCCGTCTCGGCCAATGAATACAGGAAACCGGTAATTACTACAGGAGAGATTCAGATGTCAGTCACTTCGGAAGATATGAACAAGAGCATGAATTTTCGCCGCTACAAGGAAGGCGACAACCGCGTCCGCAGCTGGCAGGACAAGATTTTCCAGGCCGGTTGGTCCCACAAGTGCCCGACCTACGTCCAGGCGACTCCTCCCTGCCAGGGCAGCTGCCCCGCTGGCGAAGACATCCGCGGCTACCTGAATATCGTTCGCGGCCTGGAAAAGGCTCCCGCCGGCATGGAGATGCAGGAATATGCCTTCCGTCGCCTGACCGAAGCCAACCCCTTCCCCGCCGTGATGGGCCGCGTTTGCCCCGCTCCCTGCGAATCCGGTTGCAACCGTAACGAAGTGGACGACCACGTCGGCATCAACTCCGTCGAGCACTACATCGGCGAATACGCCATCGCCAAGGGCCTCAAGTTCGCCAAGCCCGAAAAGGAATCCGGCAAGAAGGTCGCCATCATCGGCGGTGGCCCCGCCGGCCTGTCCGCTGCCTATCAGTTGCGCCTGAAGGGCCACGGCGTGACCATTTTCGACGAGCATGACCAGCTCGGCGGCATGATGCGCTACGGCATCCCCGGTTTCCGTACTCCCCGCGACGTTCTCGACGCCGAAGTTCAGCGCATCCTGGACCTGGGCGTGGAAACCAAGCTGGGCGTTCACGTCGGCAAGGACGTGACCCTGGAACAGCTGGAAAAAGAATTCGACGCCATTTTCGTCGCCCTGGGTGCCCAGGCCGGTCGTCCCCTGCCCGTTCCCGGTGCCGAGGCTCCCAACTGCGTGACCGGCATGGCTTTCCTGCGCGCCTTCAACGAAGGTCGCCTGCGTTACGTCGGCAAGCGCGTTGTCGTGATTGGCGGCGGTGACACCTCCATCGACGTGGCTACCGTTGCCCGCCGCCTCGGCCACATCAAGACCGAGCACGAGAAGGACCGCCCCGACTACGTCATCCAGGGCCAGGTGGCCCACGACGTGGGCAAAGTGGCTGCCGCCGAAGGCGCCGAAGTGGTGCTGGTGTCCCGCGCCACCATCGACAAGATGGCTGCTGCCAAGCACGAAGTGGAAGAAGCCCTGGCTGAGGGCATCAATATCACCGGCGGCGTGACCCCCGTCGAAGTGGTGGTGGGCGCCGATGGCCGCGCTACCGGCCTGAAAGTGCGCAAGCTGGAAGTTCAGGGCGGCAAGCAGGTGGAAGTGGAAGGCTCCGACTACGTGATCGAAGCCGACCTCATCGTGGCCGCCATCGGCCAGGCCGTGGACTTCACCGGCATGGAGTGGATGGACAACGGCAAGGGGCTGATCAGCGCTACCAAGAACTACCAGATACCCGGCAAGCCCAACTACTTCGTCGGCGGCGACGTGCTCAAGCCCCACCTGCTGACCACCGCCATCGGCCACGGCGCCATCGCCGCCGACGGCATCGACCGCTTCCTCAACGGCGAAGAGCTGGAAAAGCGTCCCAAGATCGACGTTCATTACTTCGACCTGATGCGCAAGCTGCATGAGGCCGGCCAGGATCCCGAGGAGTTCCATACCCTGAGCAAGGATGAGGTCCGCAAGGCCGAAGGCTTCGCCAAGGATATCGACCTGGGCTTGCGCGGTACCTCCAGCGCCAAGTTCGCGGTGCACAACTTCGAGAACCGCGCCGACAAGTTCGTGATCCCCGCCGACGAGCTGTTCCTCGGCCACTTCACCGCGGTGCCCCGCAACAAGCGCGGCTACATCACCCTCGACTCTTCCACCGTGCTGGGCCACTTCGAGGAGCGCCTGTCCGTTCTCGACGACAAGCAGGTCGTCGCCGAGGCCAAGCGCTGCATGAGCTGCGGCCTGTGCTTCGAGTGCGACAACTGCGTGGTGTACTGCCCGCAGGGTGCCGTGAAGAAGACTCCGAAGAAGGAGGCCACCACCGGCCGCTACGTGTACACCGACTACGACCGCTGCATCGGCTGCCACATCTGCGCCGACGTATGTCCGACCGGTTACATCCAAATGGGCCTGGGCGACTAAGACGATGCGTATCCCGACTATCAAAATCATGGGCACCTGGCTGGCTTCGCTGGCCGTGGTGCTGGCGGTCGGGGTGTCGTCGCTCGCCATCGCCGACGGCGGCGCCAAAAGCGCCAAGGAAAAGGCGATGCTCGAGGGTGTGAAGGGTGACAAGTGCGTTATGCCGACGGAAGACATGCGGCGCAACCACATGAAATACCTCAAGCACCATCGTGACGAAACCATGCACCAGGGTATTCGCACCACCCAGTTCAGCCTCAAGGGCTGCGTCGAGTGTCACGCCAGTCCCAAGAACAACAGCGTGATCGGCACCAACGACAACTTCTGCCAGGGCTGCCACGCGTATGCCGGGGTGAAGCTGGACTGCTTCGAATGCCATTCGACCAAACCCAAGGCTAACGCCGCCTTCCACCCCATCGCGGGTCAGGCTCCCGGCCTGGCTGCCGACATGCGCAAGGATATGGCTGCCGCGCCTCAAACCAATGCTGCTGGAGCTGCTCAATGAGCGAACAGGAAAAACAGACCACGATCGAGAATGAAGGCCGCCGAGGCTTCGTTGCCGCGGGTGTGGCTGCCGCCGCCGGTTTGGCCATCGCTCCCGGCGTGACCCTGCTGGACATGGCCCACGCCCGCCCGGCCGACCAGCCGGCCTCGAGCAAGAATCGCTGGGGTTTGCTGATCGACAGCACCAAGTGCAAGACCGGCTGCAACGACTGCGTCAATGCCTGCTTTACCGAAAACGGCGTCAAGCAGGGCGACAAGGAAACCGATTCCCAGTGGATTCGCAAAGTAGAGCTGAAGGACCTGCGCACCGGACACACCGCCTCCCTGCCGATGATGTGTCAGCACTGCGCCCATCCCCCTTGCGTCGACGTGTGCCCCACCGGCGCTTCCTTCAAGCGCGCCGACGGCATCGTGCTGGTGGATCGCCACATCTGCATCGGCTGCCGCTACTGCATGATGGCTTGTCCCTACAAGGCCCGCTCCTTCGTGCACGAAGAACTGCACGACCAGAATCCCGACGTTCCTCGCGGCATGGGCTGCGTCGAGGCCTGTACCCTGTGCGTGCACAAGATCGACCGCGGTGACGGCACCACCGCCTGCGCCCAGGCATGCAAGGAAGGCGCCATTCTGTTCGGCGACCTCAACGACCCCGAAAGCGAAATCTCCAAGCGCCTGGCGACCTATGCCAGCACCGAAGTGCGGGCCGACCTGCGCCTCGATACCGGCGTGCGCTATCAGGGTATTTGACAACGCTCGACAGTAACCAGACGAGACTGAGACGACTAAGCTATGAAACCGATTGTTTACCGTGAAATCGAAGGCCGCAGCGCCGGGTACCTGGCGCTGCTGGGCGTGCTCGGCGTGCTGATCGCCCTGGGGCTGGGCTCTGCCTACTACATGGAGCACCACGGCCACATCGTGACCGGCATGACCAACCAGATCGTCTGGGGCATGCCCCACGTCTTCGCCGTGTTCCTCATCGTGGCCGCTTCCGGTGCCCTCAACGTGGCGTCCATCGGCTCGGTGTTCGGCAAGACGATGTACAAGCCCATGGGACCCCTGTCCGCTCTGCTGGCCCTGGCCCTGCTGGCCGGCGGCCTGACCATCCTGCTGCTGGACCTGGGGCGTCCCGACCGCCTGATCGTCGCCGCGACGACCTACAACTTCAAGTCCATCTTCGCCTGGAACGTGATCCTGTACTCCGGCTTCTTCGGCATCGTCGGCGTCTACCTGTGGATGCAGATGGACAAGCTGATGTACAAGTTCGCCAAGCCCGCGGGTTTCGCGGCCTTCATCTGGCGTCTGATCCTCACCACCGGTACCGGGTCCATCTTCGGCTTCCTGGTCGCCCGTGCGTTCTACGATTCCGCCATGCTGGCCCCCATGTTCGTGGTGATGTCCTTTTCCTACGGTCTCGCCATCTTCATCCTGGTGCTGATGGCTTCCTACAGCTGGAGCGGTCGTCCTCTGGGCGATGCCGTGGTGAATCGCCTGAAGAACCTGCAGGGGGTATTCATCGCCGGTGCCCTGTATTTCGTGGTCGTGTTCCACCTGACCAACCTGTACTTCACCAAGCATCACGGCGTGGAGCACTTCATCCTGGTCGGCGGCGGCGGCATCACCACCATGTTCTGGCTCGGCCAGATCATCCTCGGTTCCCTGGTGCCCCTGGCCATGGTTTATCATCCCAAGCTTGGCAAGAACCGCACCGCCATTGCCGTGGCTTGCGTGCTCGTGGTTCTCGGCGGCCTGGCCCAAATGTACGTCACCATCATCGGCGGCCAGTCCTATCCCCTGGTGCTGTTCCCCGGTTATCAGGAATCCAGCAGCTTCTTTGATGGCGTAGTTCACCCCTACAGCCCCAGCCTGCCTGAAATCCTTCTCGGTATCGGCGGCTTCGCCGTGGCCATGATCATGGTGGCCATCGGCGTCAAGGTGCTGCGTTTCCTGCCGGAAAGCCTGGACAACCACGCCGTGGACCCCCACGCCAAATAAGTCGAGGTAGCCATGACCGCCGCCGCAGAACATCCGTTCGCCCCCTTCATCCGCACCCTCGGCAAGGGCAAGCACGGCTCCCGCGCCCTGTCCACCGACGAGGCCTACAGCGCGATGAAGATGATTCTCACCGACCAGGTGGAACCGATGCAGTTGGGGGCGTTCCTGATGCTGATGCGGGTCAAGGAAGAAACCCCGGCGGAGCTGGCCGGCTTCGTCCAGGCCGCCCGGGAGACCTTCACCTATCCGGCCGACATGCCCGAGGTGGATATCGACTGGTCTTCCTACGCCGGCAAGCGCCGCCACCTCCCCTGGTTCCTTCTCTCCACCCTGATGATGGCCAACGCCGGCATCAAGGTGTTCATGCACGGCATCGGCGGCCGCAAGGACGACCGGGCCTATACGCCGGAAACCCTGGCCGCCCTGGGCATCAAGCCCTGCGCCGACCTGGCCGAAGCGGCCAAGCGCATCGAAGAGGAAAACTTCGCCTTCGTGCCGCTGAAGAACTTCAGTCCCAAGCTGGCGGAGTTCATCGAACTGCGTCCCTTGCTCGGCTTGCGCTCGCCGGTGCATACCCTGTCCCGCCTGCTCAACCCCTTCAACGCCAAGGTGATGATGCAGGGCATCTTCCATCCCGGCTATCAGGAAACCCACCAGGGCGCAGGCGTGCTCCTCAAGCAGCCTTACCTGGCCGTGCTGAAGGGCGATGGTGGCGAAATCGAGCGCGATCCGGACATCCCCTGCCTGGTCAAAGTGGCCAAGAACGGTGAAACCTTCGAGGAGGAATGGCCCGCCATGTTCCCCGAGGGTCAGCGCCACCTGAAGGAGGAGCTGGATATCTCCAAGCTGGCCAAGGTATGGCGCGGCGAAATGCGCGACGAATACGGCGAGGCCGCCGTCATCGGCACCGCCGCCATCGCTCTCAAGGGGCTCGGCCGCGCCGAGACCTTCGACGGCGCCTTGGCCCTGGCCAGGGAAATGTGGGAAAAACGCGACACCGGCTGGCTCAAGGCCGCCTGATAGCTAGCGTCCCGTACCGTCGGGGCGCTCAATCCCCCCGGCCGTTCCCATGTCCCACCTCCTTATCTCCGCCGCCCACAAATCCTCCGGCAAGACCACGGTGAGCATCGGGCTGTGCGCGGCGCTGCGGGCGCGGGGGTTGGGCGTCCAGCCCTTCAAGAAGGGCCCCGACTACATTGACCCCATCTGGTTGGGGCTGGCCAGCGGCCGCGAGTGCCGCAACCTGGATTTCCACCTCATGGCGCCGGACGAAATCCGCGCCCTGTTCGACCGTTTCAACAGCGTTGCTGACGTCAGCCTGATCGAAGGCAACAAGGGTCTTTACGACGGCCTTGACCTCGACGGCAGCAACAGCAACGCCGCCCTGGCGAAACTGCTGGAAGCACCGGTGGTGCTGGTGATCGATGCCCGGGGCATGACCCGGGGCATCGCCCCCCTCATACTCGGTTACCAGGCCTTCGACCGCGATATTCGCATTGCCGGCGTGATCCTCAACAACATCGGCGGCAGCCGCCATGAGGGCAAGCTGCGGGCGGTGATCGAGCACTATACCGACGTGCCGGTGATCGGCGCGGTGCACCATAACCGGGATTTGCAAATCCTCGAACGCCATCTGGGCCTGATGCCCGCCAACGAGGCCGCCGAGGCCACCCGCCAGGTGGACGAAATCGGCCGCCTGGTGGCGGCCCAGGTGGACATGGACCGACTGCTGGACATCGCCCGCAGCAGCCCGCCGTCCGCTACTCCCGCGGCAGTGTCAGCGCCGAAAACCGGCGAGAGGCTGAAAATAGGGGTAGCCCGGGACCGGGCCTTCGGCTTCTATTACGGCGACGACCTGGAATCCCTGCGCATGGCGGGCGCGGAACTGGTCTTCATCGACATGCTGCAGGACCAGGCTTTGCCCGCCGTGGACGGCCTTTTCATCGGCGGCGGCTTCCCCGAAGCCTTCATGGCGGAGCTGGCGGCCAACCAGCCCATGCGCGCCCAGGTCAAGGCCGCCATCGAGGCCGGTCTGCCCACCTATGCCGAGTGCGGCGGTTTGATGTACCTGGCCCGTTCCCTGGAGTGGAAGGGCGAGCGGCGGGAGATGGTCGGCATAATCCCCGGCGATATCGTCATGCACGATAAACCCGTCGGCCGGGGCTACGTCAAATTGAAAGAGACGCAAGACTCCCCCTGGCCGGCAGCGGGCGCCCCCCAGGGAGTCATCAACGCTCACGAATTCCATTATTCCAGCCTGGAAAACCTGGAGGGGGAGCCGCGCTATGCCTACGAAGTGGTCCGTGGCCACGGCATCGACGGCAAGCGCGACGGATTGATCTACAAGAACCTGCTGGCATCCTACACCCACCTGCGCAGCGTGCGCGCCTACGACTGGGCGACGCGCTTCGTGGCCTTCGTGCGGGAATGCAAGGCGGCCAAACCCCATTGAAACCTTAACGGAGAAAGCCCCATGATTACCATTACCCCCGAAGCCGCCCAGCAGATCGCTGCCGCCGCCGAGCAGAGCGGCGCCGCCGGCATGGCCCTACGCATCGCCGCCCGTCTCGAATCCGATGGCTCCATCGGTTACGGCATGGGTTTCGACGAAGAGCGCGAGAACGACCTGGACTTCACCTCCGAGGGCATCAGCGTCCTCGTTTCCGCCGACTGCGGCCCCCTCCTGGCGGGGACCGTGCTCGATTTCGTCGAGTACCAGCCCGGCGACTACCGCTTCATTTTCATGAACCCCAACGACCGTGGCGGCGGTTGCGGCAGCGGCGGTGGTGGTGGCTGCGGCGGCTGCGGCAGCGGCGGAGGCTGCGCCTAAGAGCGAGTTTCGGCGATGAACCTGGACCTGGTCATCATCGGCAGCGGCCCCGGTGGCTACAAAGCGGCCATCACGGCCGCCCACCTCGGCGCCAAGGTGGCCCTCGTCGACAAGGGCCTGGCCGGTGGTTGCTGCCTCAACGAAGGGTGCATCCCGAAAAAAACCCTCCTCCACCTCGCTTCCCTGATCGAGGACGTGGAGCGGCTCCAGGGGCGCGGCCTGGAAGGCCGCGTCAAGGGCGATTTCCGCGCCGCCATGCAGCACAAGGACGAAGTGGTGGCGGGTATCCGCGACAACTTCGGCGTCTGGCTGCGCCGCCTCGGCGTCCGCACCTACGGCGGCGCCGCCCGTCTCCTCGATGCCCACCGGGTGGAAGTGACGCTCAACGAGCCGGACCCCAAAACCGGGGAAGAGCGCCTGGTGCTGCATGCGCCCAAGGTCATCGTCGCCACCGGCTCCCAGCCCGGCGAGCTGGCGGCTTGCCCCAGCGACGGCAGGCTGGTGCTCAATTCCCACCATTTCATGTACAACCTGGACTTCCTGCCGCCGTCGGTGCTGTGCATCGGCGGCGGCGCCATCGGCTGCGAGCTGGGGTTCCTGCTCCACCAGTTCGGCGCCAAGGTCAGTATCGTCGAGCAGGGGGACGGCCTCCTCAACACCGTGCGCCTGCCGGACCGGGCCAAGGCCATGCTGGAGCGCAAGTTCAAGCGTATCGGCATTGAGGTGCGTAAGAACACCACCGTCGTCGCCTGCGATAAGGGCGAGAACAGCGTCACCGTCACCTTCAGCGACGGCAGCACGGGCACCTACGACCGGGTGCTGGTGGCCGTGGGCCGCCGCCCCTACACCGAGGGCCTGGGCCTGGAGGAAGCGGGGGTAGCGCTGACGCCGGAAGGTTTCGTCGATACCAACGAATTCCTCGAATCCAGCGTCCCCGGCATCTACGCCATCGGCGACGTCAAGCCGGGCCCCATGACCGCCAACGCCGCCCTCCACGACGCCAAGGTGGCGGCGGCCAACGCCATCAGCGACGCCAAGCTGCGCCCCAATTACCTCAAGGTGCCGGTGGTGTTCCACACCGCCTTCGAGATCGCCGCCGTGGGCTTGGCCGAGAACCAGGCCGAGGACGCCGGCTTCGAACCCGAGGCCGCCCGCTCCAACATGGGCAGCTCCGGCAAGGCCCGCGCCCACCACGATATCGAGGGAATGATCGAGGTGGTCCATGACAGCGAAACCGGCCAGCTCCTCGGCGGCTGCATCGTCGGCCCCGAGGCCGGCGAGCAAATCCACATGATGGCCGCGGCCTGCCAGTCCACCCGGGGCCTGTGGTTCTTCAAAGACATGAGCTACAGCCACCCGTCCTGGTGCGAGGAGTTGGAGACGGCCATCGACCCGTACACCTCGGCGTTTTCCAATGACGGGAAGGATTTGTTCCGACCGGGGATATTTGCGGGGAAGGTTTGAGTTTGTTGTGGTGAGTGGAGATGATGAAGGGGCCGAATCCGGCCCCTTCGTTATTTCTGCCGCAACAGCTCAGTGCTCGATAAACGCCGCCGTGCTCGGAATATCCTGCTCGGCGCCGGGCTTGAACCACTTCAGCTTGTCGTGCAGCTTCACCACCTCGCCCACGATGATCAGGGTGGGGGGCTTCATCTGGGCGTCCACGGCCAACTGGGGCAGGGTTTCCAGGGTGCCGGTGACCACCTTCTGGTTGTGGGTGGTGCCCTGCTGGACGATGGCGGCGGGCATGGTGGGGGGCAGGCCGTGCTTCATCAGCTCCTGGGTCAGGGCGGGGAGGCCCTGAAGACCCATGTAGATGACGATGGTCTGGTTGGGGCGCGCGATGCCGTCCCAGTCCAGGTTGACGTTGCCGTCCTTGAGGTGGCCGGTGACGAAGACGCAGGACTGGGCGTAGTCCCGGTGGGTGAGGGGGATGCCGGCGTAGGCGGAGACGCCCAGGGCGGCGGAGATGCCGGGCACCACCTGGAACTGGACGCCGTTGGCGGTGAGGGTTTCGATCTCCTCGCCGCCGCGGCCGAAGATGAAGGGGTCGCCGCCCTTGAGTCGCAGCACCCGCTTGCCTTCCTTGGCCAGCTTCACCAGCAGTTCGTTGATCGCTTCCTGGCGCATGGTGTGGGCGTTGCGCTCCTTGCCGACGTAGATGCGGTCGGCGTCGCGGCGGGTGAGTTCGAGCACGGACGGGGAGACCAGATGGTCGTAGACCACCACGTCGGCCTGCTGCATCAGGCGCAGGGCGCGGAAGGTGAGGAGGTCCGGGTTGCCGGGACCGCCGCCCACCAGATAGACCTCGCCCTGGGGCTTGGCGGTGTCGGCGCCCTTGAGTTCGTCTTCGAGGGCGGCCTCGGCGGCTTTTTCCTGGCCGGAAAAGACCATTTCGGCAATCTTGCCCTGCAACACGACTTCCCAGAAGCGACGGCGGCTTTCCGGGACGGGGAAATGGGCCTTCACCTTGTCGCGGAATTTGGCCGCCAGAGCGCCCAGTTTGCCGTAGGCGGAGGGGATGAGGGTCTCCAGGCGGGTGCGGATGAGGCGCGCCAGCACCGGCGACACGCCGCTGGAGGAGACGGCGATGACGATGGGAGAGCGGTCGATGATGGAGGGGACGATGAAGCTGCACAGCTCCGGGTTGTCCACCACGTTCACCGGGATGTTGCGCTCCCGGGCCAGGTCGGAGACCTGGCGATTGACGTCCATGTCGTCGGTGGCGGCGATGATCAGGGCGGGCTTATCCACCATGTCGGGGCTGAAGCGCCCGGCTACGTGGGCGATGCGGCCCTTGGCGGCGTGATGGGCCAGGGTGTCGCACAGCTCGGGGGACACCACGGTGACCTTGGCGTGGGCTTCCAGCAGCATGGATACCTTGCGGGCGGCCACGTCGCCGCCGCCGATCACCAGGCAGTCACGGTCGCGGAGGTTGAGAAATACGGGAAAGAAATCCATGTCGCGTTCCGAAAAGAAAAATCAGTGGTTGGAGGAGGTGGAGCGAGGCATGCTGACGCGGTGTTCCACCGCGAAGACCGCCGCCTCCACCCGGGAGTTGAGGTTGAGCTTGGAAAGGATGTGGCGCACGTGCAGCTTGACTGTGTCGTGGCTGATATCCAGGGCCTTGGCGATGACCTTGTTGCTTTCCCCCTGGGCCAGGTGGACCAGGATTTCCCGCTCCCGCTGGGTGAGGGAGTTGAGCAGGGTTTCCGGCCGGGTGGGCTGGTCGTGCTTGAGCATGTCCACCAGCTTGCGGGTCATGGAGGGGGCCACCACCGTCTCGCCGCGCAGGGCGCGCTGGATGCCTTCCAGCACGTCCTCGGGCTCCATGTCCTTGAGCAGGTAGCCCCGCGCTCCGGCCCGCAGGGCGGCGGCCAGGTCTTCCTCGGCGTCGCTCACGGTGAGCATCAGGGTGGGAACCTCGAACCCTTCCTCTCGCAGTTGGCGCAGGAGGTCGATGCCGTTAACCGGTGGCAGGTGCAGGTCCATGATCACGATGTCGGGACGGGACTGGGACAGGACCATGCGGGCCTCCTCGCCGTTGCCGGCGATGCCCACCACTTCGACGCCGCCCTGCTGTTCCAGGAGTTCGGCCAGGCCCATGCGGAACAGGGTATGGTCGTCCACCAGGGCGACGCGGATCGGTTGCTGGGTCATGGGCGCAGCTCCCTTTTGCCGGCGGGGAAGGACAGGGCCACCCGGGTGCCCCGGTCCTGGCGGCCGTGGACGGCGATGTCGCCGCCCAGGCGGTGGGCACGCTCGCGCATGATGTTGAGGCCGAAGTGCATCTGGCCGCTGGATTCGTCCAGGTGCTGGGGCAGGCCGATGCCGTCGTCCTCGATGGAAATCACGTATTCGCCGTCCTCCAGCACCATGGTCACCCTGGCGTGCTTGGCCTGGGAGTGTTTCCAGATGTTGGCCAGGGCTTCCTGGACGATGTGGAAGACCTGCACCTCCTGGTCCGGGGTGAGGTTGAGGTCCGGCGTGTGGTTGTTGAAATCCAGGGTGATGCCGGTGCGCTCCTGGAAGCTGTCCACCAGTTCCTGCAGGGCCTGGAGCAGACCGCGGGGGTCCATGCGGTTGCGGAAGTTGCTGATCAGCCCGCGCAGGCCGGAATAGGAGGAGTCCAGGGCGTGGGACAGGTCGTCCAGGTACTTGGTGGCCTTGGCCTGGTCGCCTTTTTCCACCGCGCCCCGCAGCAGGGGCAGGCGCATTTTCATGTAGGCCAGGGTCTGGGCCAGGGAGTCGTGGACCTCGCTGGCCAGCATCTGGCGCTCGTTCATCAGGGTGATGCGCAGGTTCTCCCGGGTCAGGCGGGCATTCTCCAGGGCCATGCCCAGGTGCTCGCTGATGGAGTGGAAGAGGAGGGTCACTTCCTCGGGCACGCCTTGGTTGTGTGCCATGAACAGGTTGTAAACGCCGAGGAGCTTGCCCTTGTAGCGCAGGGGCACCGCCACCACGTGCTGGCAGCGGTGGCCGAAGTAATCGAGGGAGGCGCGCTCGGAGCAGATCTGCACGTCGGCGCTGTAATGGAAGGATTGGCGGCTGCGGGCGGCTTCGCCGCAGACGCCGCATTCCAGCTTGATGTAGCGTTCCCGTTCCACCACTTCCGGCGGCAGGCCCAGGGCGCCCACTAGGCGCAGCTTGGTGCCGTCGGCGGTGAGCACCCGCACTGCTCCCGCGTCGGCGCCGGCGAGCTTGATCAGCGTGCCGAGAAAGCGCTCCAGCAGCTCTTCCAGGTTGTTTTCGGTGGAAAGGCTGGAGGTGATCTCCGACAGCAGACGCAGAGCGGGAATCTTGTAGGTTCCCTGGCTCCTGTTCGGTGTGGGGGTGCCGGTCGGGCTAGTAGGTGTCATGGGTATGTGCTGTCCGTCTTGCTTCGCGGCGGGAAATCGATACGACCGGAAGGCGGGCGAAAAATTCAAGCCCGGCCTGAATTTTAGCGGGGGTGATACCCGATTGCAACGCTAGGAAAAAGAAAAGAAAAAGGCGGCGCCAGGCGCCGCCCCGGGAGAGGGTTCGTTTCCCCCGTTTACTTGCCGTGCATCTTCATGCCCTGGCCTTCGCCGCCGGGCAGTTTCACCGTGGCGTCCACCTGCTTGGTGCTGCCGTCCTCGAAGGTGAGGGTGACGGGTACGATTTCCCCTTCCTTGAGGGGCTTCTTGAGGTCGATCAGCATCACGTGCAGGCCGCCCGGTTCCAGCTTGGTCTCGCCCTTGGCGGGAATGTCGATCTGCTTGATGGGGCGCATTTTCATCATGCCGCCTTCCATGGTGTGGGTGTGCAGCTCGGTTACCTTGGAGGCGGGGTTGGCGGCCTTGACCACGGAATGGGTCTTGCTGTCGGCGTTCTTCAGCACCATGAAGGCGGCGGTGGTGCTCTGGCCGGGAGGAACGGCGCGGACGTAGGGCTGGTCGGCGCTGATGGAATCCGCGGCGCTCGCGGCCCAGGCGGAACCGGTAAAGGCGGTGGAGAGGACGGCGGCCAGGGTGAGAAGTTTCATGCCATGCATCGTAGGAGCTCCTTTCGTGACGAGATTAGGGTTTCAGTGCACTGCGTACGGCCTGGATCATCTCGGCGGGGGCGGCGGCGTGGAGCACCTTGCCCCGCAGGCCGCCGTCACGGCCGATGATGTAGGTGTAGGAAGAATGGTCGATGACATAGCCCGCTGCTGAGGTGACGGGCTGTTTGCGGTACATCACGCCGTACTGCTTCGCCACCTTCGCCACTTCCTCCGGCGTGCCGGTGACGCCGAGGGTGCCGGGGTAGAAGAAGTTGCCGTATTCCTGGAGCTTCTGGGGCGTATCCCGCTCCGGGTCAACGGAGACGAAAATCACCTGCACCTGCTTCGCTTCCTCAGGGGAGAGCTGTTTCAGGGACTGAGCGATGAGGGCCAGGGAGGTGGGACAGACGTCGGGGCAGTAGGTGTAGCCGAAGTAGAGCAGCACCACCTTGCCGCGGAAATCGTGCAGGGATACCGGCCCCTTCACCGACTGAAGGGTGAAGTCGCCCCCCTGGGGTGCGGCGGGGTGTTTGCCGGCGAAGGGGGAGAAGCCGCTCTCCCGCCAGGTCCACAGGGTGGCGGCGAGGAGGGCGAGGAATACAACCAGGATCAGGATGCGTTTGGTCATGGGGCTGCCAGCGAGTTTAACAATCCAGAGCTTAGTGCAAGGCGCGGGCCAGGGGGGGATGCTGTAAAATCAATGTGTTGCATTGATGCCCGGTGTGCGTTGCGGCACGGTCGTGCCATTTGCCACATCATTTTGCCTCACGGAACGGAATGAACTGTACCACCTTCTGCAGCAGTTCCGCATCCAGACGCGCCTCCGCCTGGAAGGTGCCGGCGTAGGCTGCGTGTTCCTGCTTCAGCTCGTAGCAGTTGGCACCCTGGATGTCCATCAGCAGAGCGGGAATGCCGGCGCCGAGGAAGGCGCGGTGGCGCTTGCGGAAAAACTGGCTGCAGCACATGCCCACGTAGCCTGCCACCTTTTCTTTCTTCATCTTGGCCAGGGTGGATTCCAGCTGCTCGTAGTGGGTGATGGTGGTGACCTGCATCCCCCGCTCCCGCCCCAGGCGGTAGGCGTCGCCCACTTCGCACTTGCCGCATTCGGCGCAGCCGTCCTGATGGCGGAAAGCGCACCATGCAGGCTTGGCGCAGTAGGGCACCAGCATGACCGAGGCGCGGGCAAGGGTGTCCAGGGGCGCGGTCTCGCTGCCGAACAGCATCAAGGCGCCGGCCTGGTCCGGGCTGAGCCCCAGTTCGGCGGCGGCGCGGTGCTGGTTGAGGGCGAGGCGCAGGGCGTGGCGGGCGTCGTCCGCGGAAAACCCCGCTCCTTCCACGGGATGGCGGGCGCAGAAGGCGGCGGCCGCGGTTTCCAGGCGTTCCAGGGGCTGGCCGGCGAGATGGGCGGCGAGGTTCTCCAGCCAGTCGCCGGGGCGCAAATGGACGTCGCCGCTGAAGGCGGCCCGTCGGCAGCGCCCGTCGGCGACTTCCAGGCGGCAATAAAGGTGGCCGCCGGCGGCTTTCCACAGGGCCTCGCAGCCGGTCGGCGGGGGCGGCAGGGTGAAATCTTCCGCCACCGCGGGGGGGAGGTCGGCGGGGGCGGCGAGGTTCAGTCCGAAAGCCGTCGCCAGGGAATCCGTCAATGCCGTCTGCAGCGCCGGCAGGGGCGGAAGGGGGGTGAGAAAATCCGCCAGGGGGGCCACTCGGTCGCGGGCGGCGGCGAGGCCGTCGGGGGAGAGCTTTTCCGTCGGCACCCGCAGGGCCTCCAGCATGGTTCGCACGTCTGCCCGCAGCAGCAGGGTGCCGTGGAGCAGCAGGCTGCCGTCCTCTTCCGCGGCGAAGACGGCCGCGAGCTTGCGCCCGTCCCGCTCCAAGTCGTTGGGGAAGGCGAAGTCGGCGTCGGCGCCCAGGGCGGCGACCCCCTGGCCGATGGCGCGGGCGAAGCGTTCCAGCAGCGTTGCCAGGGGGGCGTCAATGGCAGGAAGAATGAGGCTGAACCCGAGCTGGTTCTCGTCCAGGTAGAGGGTGCCGCCGCCGCTGGAGCGGCGGAGGATGGGGATGCCCTTGTCCCGGCAGTAGTCGAGGCGAACCTCCCGCCACGGATCCTGGTGGCGGCCGAGGCTGACGCCGGGCCGGCTGCGGTGGAAGCGCAGCAAGGCCGGGGCTTCCCCCCTGGCGTGGCGGCGCAGCCACTGCCGGTCGAAAGCCTGGTTCCAGGCGGCGTCTTGCAAGGGGCTGTCCGCGAGCCAGGCTGAGGTAGGGCCGGGGTATGACAAAACGATAAAACCTTTTGGCGAAAAGGGGAAAAATGCTATCATCCGCCCCGTCTATATTGGGTTTGGATAGTGCGCAAGATGCGTAACATAACGCTGTTCGAGTCGGAAAACCACCGCTTCGTGCTGCTCAATGAAAGCGAGCCGGGCGAGGAACAGGGGGTTCCCTCCAACCAGTATCTCGTCATGCACGGCGACGCCGGCGTGCTGCTGGACCCCGGCGGCTTCGGGGTGATGCCCCAGGTGCTGACCGAACTGATGGGCTACCTGCCCCCCGACCGGCTGAAGGCGATTTTCCTGTCCCACCAGGACCCGGACATCGTCGGCGGCCTCGGCACCTGGCTGGAACTGACCCGGGCCCGCATCTACGTTTCCCGCATCTGGTTGCGCTTCCTTCCCCATTACGGCATCCGCGACATGAGCAGCTTCGTCGGCGTGGCCGACGAAGGCATGGATTGCAGCATCGCGGACGGCTTCCAGCTCAGGATCGTCCCCGCCCATTTCCTCCATTCGCCGGGGCACCTCAACGTGTACGATCCGGTGTCGAAAATCCTCTTCTCCGGCGACATCGGCGCCGCCGTCATGGAAGGGAGCGAGCATCCGCCCTTCGTCGACGAGTTGGCGCCCCATCTGCCCCACATCGAGCCCTTCCACCGCCGCTACATGGCCAGCAACAAGGCCCTGCGCCACTGGGTGAAGACGGTTTCCGCCCTCCCCATCGACATGATCGCCCCCCAGCACGGCCCGGTGTACCGGGGCCGGGCAGTGGGGGAGTTCCTCGCCTGGGCAGCCGAACTGCAATGCGGAGCCGACCTGTTTGCGGAGTGATGGGGCCAGCATGAATTTCCCAGAGCAGGACGACCTGCCGAGTCTCGACGTCTTCCGCGAAAAGGTCCTGCGCCACCTGGCTTCCCTGTTGGAAAGCCACGTCCATTCCTGGGTTTTCGGCGAAGAAGTGGGCGCCTTCATCAACCGGGAAAACCGCGAGCTCGATGCCCTGCTGGACCGCTGCGAGAGCGCGAGCGACAGCGATGCGGCGCTTGCCGCCGCCGCCCGCCGTTGCCGCGACGTGCGCTCCGCCTTGTCCATGCTGGTGCGGGAGCGCCAGCGCCAGTGGAAGGAGAACGGCGACGAACTGCGCGGCCTGATGCTGGACTTCAACCGCCTGGTGTCGGAGCTGCAGCAGACCCTGATCGACAAGGACCTGCTGGAACGCCAAAGCCAGGTCCTGCGCAACATCATCCTGTCCCACGAGCGCATCACCCAGTGGAAGGAGTTCGTCCAGGAAATCCTGAGCGACTTTTACAAATTCTTCCCCTTCCAGCTTTTCTTCATCGTCTTCACCGAGGAGCACGGCCTGTCCCTCAACCTCTATTACATGGGCGAGGTGGGGGAGGAGACGCGGCACAACGCACGCCAGCGCCTGTCGCGGGAAATGCTCGCCCGCCTCGGCTTGCCCAAGGACGCCATGCTGGACATCGAGGAGTTCCAGGTGTTGGAAGGCCATGCCCTGGATGCCCTGGACGGTGTGGACCTGCTCACGGTGGCGGTGCCGGAGACCCTGCCCAACCGGGTGGGGGTCCTCGGCGTCGGCTACGCCTCGTCGGAACAGAGGGGGGCGCGGGAGCGGGAGTTCGTCCGTGCCTTCCTGGCGGTGATGGGGTTGGTGGTGGGGGCGAGCAGGGCC